>JAAZFZ010000080.1 GCA_012511485.1 Clostridiales bacterium
CTATCATACTGGACACTAATACTGCCGGAGGATTATGATGCCTGTGTTGATTATATTTTCGGCGGCGATGAGGGGGAGAACGCAGCATTCATAGCAAAAACTCAGGAGCTACAGCAAATGATGGCTCAGCGTGATTCACTGCTGAAGCAGGCTGCTGATAACGGCGTTAAGATTTATGTTATAACCTCCTACAATAATGCACATTTCCCGTTTTATCCTTCGGCAGTTCTGACAGGCGACAACGGGCTTGAAACAACATATATGTCGGGCGGAGCATTGGCAGCAAACTATGGTGAAACACTGCCCGATGAAATTCTCAACAGCAACTCGCAATACATTTCGTCAGATGGTGTCATAGATGCCTCAACCTGCCTTTTTCCCGATTCCACATGGTTTATCAAGGACGGACCTCATGTGGGCTTTAATTACGGCACGGATTGCTCCGAATTCCTTCTCTGGCTGCTTGATTATGACGGGCAGGCAACTATTTTAAGCAGTCCCGATTATCCGCAGTTTATGCAGACAAATAAAAATCTTTTCCTTTCTCTTTTGGAACAGAAGAGTTCAGATAAATAGTCAATATTAACAGTATATTTGCCAAAACTAATCAAGGGGGAAAATATGAATAAGGAACAAAGCAGAACTATGAAGCCGACAAAACCGCTACACTATGCAATAGGAATGTTTGGGACATCAATCCCGATAAATATGTTTAAAACCTTTGCCGCAGTTTTCTATATTGACAGGCTTGGGTTCATAACAACAAAGCAGTTTTCTTTTATAGTTTTCCTTTACACCTTTATTGATGCTATCGATAATCCGGTTTACGGGTATTTGTCCGACAGAACACATACAAAATGGGGTCGCAGGAGGCCTTGGCTTTTAATAGGCTCTTTGCTTCTAGTATTATGCTTTATTCTATTCTTTAATCCTCCCGGCTTTTTGGCACCCGGCTCAATGTTTTCCTATGTGCTTATTATGTATATGCTCACAGGAACACTTGATTCGCTTATTAACTCCAATTACGGCGCACTGTTTCCCGAGCTTTTCCGCACCGAAAAGCAGAGAGCAAAAACAAACGCCATGCGTCAGGTTTTTCAGCTCATTGCAATGGTTTTAAGTATTGCTCTAACTCCGGTAATTACAGGCAAAATTGGTTTTTTTAATACTTCTTTGATTTATGGTGTGATTGCCATATTTGTTATTTGGTTTATGACTCTCAATTCCCATGAAGATTTTTCTGCTATGGAAAAGCCAAAGCCAGGCATTTTTGCAAGCTTGAAGGCGGTGACCATTAATCCAAAGTTCTGGATATATGGCGCGACAAATGCTGCCTTCACTGCGGCAATGGCACTTTTGCAGGCAGGCGTTCCTTTTTATGTTAAATACTACCTAAAGGGCAGCGACATGAGTTCAACCATTTTGCTGGGAACTGCCATAATCAGCGCTATTATTTTCATTCCGGTTTGGTTCATTATTATTAAGAAAATAACTCTCATGCCAGCTTGGAGATTGGCCTTCATTATATTTTTAGCAGGTCTGGTGCCTCTGTATTTTACGGGGAACATTATTGTATCAACAGTATTTGTTTTGCTGCCCGGGTTCGGAATTGCAGGCGTTCAGACAACTATGGATATTGTTGCTGCTCGAATACTTGATGAGGATTCGGCAAAGTACGGAATTCAGCGTGAGGGCATATATTCAAGCCTTATCGGCGTGCTAAATAAAACCTACAATTTGTTTTCATCTCTTGGATATCTGCTTGTTTTTAAGCTCTACGGCTTTGAAAGCGGAAAGGTTCCCGGAGCTGCGCCTGATGACGCATCAAGGTTTTTGACTGTGCTGTTTCCTGTTGCATTAATGGTAGTGTGTGTGATTGTATCCCGCTTCCTTAAATTTAATGAAATCGACAAGCCAAAAGTAAAAGACAAAACCGGCGGCATTGCACAATAATACAACAAAGAATAGAGGAAAGAGATATGGCCGTTCTTACTATGGATTTTCATTCTCGTGAGTTGAAAATGAATACTCTTGTTTGTGTCGCCTTTCCCGATTCAGTGAGGATTGAAAACATGCCCCTTTCACAAAGGAAAGTTTTGTGGCTGCTTCACGGGTTGTCGGATGACGGCAGTGCATGGCTTCGTCATTCCCGCATTGAGCAGTATGCACAGGAGTACGGGCTTGTCGTGGTTATGCCCAGCGCTGGTAGAAGTATGTATTGTGACGATGTTTACGGGCAAAACTATTTTAAGCATATTGCCGACGAGCTCCCCGAATACTTGTCACTTGTTTTTGGTCTTTCCCGAAAAAGAGAGGATAATTTTATCGCAGGTCTTTCAATGGGCGGTCTTGGTGCTGCAAAAATTGCTTTAACATATCCGGAGCGTTATGCCGCTATGGGCAGCTTTTCCGGTCTGCTTCATTTAGGGCCAATGGTTTTTGCACTCAACGATGATTTAATGAAAGAATTTGCATTTATGCTCAGTGCGCTGGAGGATATTGATAACACACCTCTAAACCCAACGGCACTCCTTGATGTCGAAAAGGACAAGAATTTAAAAATTTATATTTCCTGCGGCAAGCAAGACGAGCTGCTCATTGCAAATTATGCATTCAAGGAGAGGGCAGACGAGCTGGGAATAAAAGCAAATTATGTTTTTGAAGACGGAACACATGAGTGGGAACTCTGGAACAAAAATGTCAAGGAATTCCTTGGGTTTGTAATGAGGTAGAAAATTGGATAAGCTTGAAATAAAACATAAGGTGAAAAAAGAATCGGAAGGTACTTATTATACAATAGGGTTTGATGTGCCCGAAAACCTTGAGAGTATAACGGTATCATATAACTATCGGAGAATTGCAAAAATCGGCAGGGACAAAATCCATAATGTTGTTGATATCGGGCTTATGGATTCAGACGGAAGATTTTTGGGCTGGTCAGGCAGCACACATAAAAGCATTCTTGTCGGTGAATACGGTTCATCCAACGGATATGTTTCTCAAAGAATAAAAGCCGGACGATGGAGTATAATTGTCGGTGCATATAAGATTGACTGCCGTGGAGTAGATGTTGAATATGTTATAGAATTCGGGAAGAAGAAAAGCAGGCTCCTTTTTGGAGACCTCCATGTTCACTCCGATGCTTCGGACGGTCAGTTTGATATTCCCGACCTGGCAAAGATGGCAAGAAAAAGAAAGCTGGATTTTATCGGTATAGCAAACCATAACAATTTTTCTGAAAATTTTATTTTGCCTCACGCTGCCGGCTTGACCTTCATTCCAGCTGTCGAGTGGACGCACTATTTAGGCCATATGAATTTTTTCGGTGTGCCTAATCCTTTTGAGAACTCCTTTATTGCAAACAGCAAAGAAGAAATGAATGCATTAATCCGTCATGCAAAAAAGCTGGGAGCAGTTATATCCGTTAATCATCCAAAATGCAGGCTTTGCCCATACCTTTGGGATGACGAAAATAATTTTGACATGATTGAGATTTGGAACGGTCCTATGCGGCCTTCAAATGTGAAAACTGCCGTATGGTGGACAGGCCTTCTAAGACAGGGCAGAAAAATACCAATTGTAGGCGGCAGCGATTATCATAAAAGGCTCATGCCAATAAGGTTAGGTCATCCTGTGACGGCTGTATATACACAATCACCGGATACGAATGACATTTTATCCGCCATTAAAAACGGCCATTCTTTTGTAACAGCAAGTGTTGACGGTCCGAAGCTTAATCTGCAATACGGTAGAGCCACAATCGGCGACACGGCGAAAATTGAGGACGGGATTTTACTTGAAATAACCGCTTCAGAGCTTTCGGGAGCAAAACTAATGATGGTTACTCAGGATGAAGAAATAAAGATTCATTACTCAGGCGGTAAGGTGAACATAAAAGTTGAAGTTAAAAAACCCGGCTTTGTCTACATAAAGGCAATTAATAAAATATTTGGCATAGAGTTCATCAGAGCGATATCTAATCCAATTTATTTTGAATAACTTTTAAAAAAAGAAAGGCATTTCGACTGTTCAGCCGTTATGCCTTATTTTTTGTTTTACAAATACTGCTTATGCTTTTTCCATAAAAACTTACCACTTAACAATCTCTAAATGGGCAAAATTAAAATGAATAACATTATGGAGTTGTTAAGTATGAAAGCAGTTATTGTAGGGGCAAGCTCCGGAATCGGGCGTGATATTGCAAGAGCTTTAAGTAATAGTGGCTGTGAGCTGATTCTCGTAGCACGCAGAGAAAACAGGCTTGAGGAGCTAAAAGCAGAGCTTGACACACACATTGAAATAATAACAGCCGACATTTCTGTTCCCGATGCCTGCATTGACCTTCATGAAAAGATAAAAAGCCAAAATGTAGATATGTTAATTAACAACGCTGCAATTGGGATTTTCGGGGAATTTGATAAAACAGACCTGGAATCGGAGCTTAACCTCATAGATACAAATATCAAAGCCACTCATATTCTAACAAAACTGTTTTTGAAAGATTTTGTAGCCAGAGATTATGGCTATATTCTTAATGTATCATCGGCATCTTCGTTTGTTCCGGGGCCGAGGATGGCAAGCTACTATGCCTCCAAAGCATATATAATGCGCCTGACGCTTGCGGTATATGAAGAACTTAGAAGAAAAGGTAGCAATGTCCGTATAAGTGTATTATGCCCGGGGCCGACCTATACCGAATTTGATATGAAAGCCGGAAGTACATTTAATCTGCCGTACTCGAGCAGTGAAAGAATTGCTGAGTCGTCAGTAATAAACCTGAAAAAAATGAAAATGATGATAATCCCTGAGGGATTAATAAAAGCGGCAAAATTCGCAACAAGATTGCTCAGTGACAAGCTTATTTTAAAAATTAGCTATAGCCTTATCAGACCGAACGAAAATGCAGATTATAACGATTTGTAATATAAAATGCGAAGACAAAACCACCGTCAATTTTCTGTATCGGCTTTTAAATAATGATAGATATGCGGCACAGTCGTAAACACGACTGCGCCGCAAAATTCTCGTTTTTGGTTCAATTAATCTTTGGAAGCTCCTCAAAGGCTTTCTGAAGGTCTTCATCAGAAGGGATATAGTCTGACATGGTATTGTTTAAAAATGACTCATATGCAGACATATCAAAATATCCTGTTCCTGTCAGACCGAAAAGAATTGTTTTTTCCTCTCCGCTTTCTTTACACTTAATTGCCTCGTCAACAGCGACACAGATTGCATGTGAAGATTCCGGAGCCGGGAGTATTCCCTCACAGCGGGCAAAATTGACAGCCGATTCAAAAACCTTTGTCTGTTCAACAGCCCTTGCCTCATCAAGTAATCCGTCATAATAAAGCTTGCTGAGTATCGGCGACATTCCGTGATATCTTAGACCGCCTGCATGGTTTGAGGACGGCTGGAATCCGCATCCGAGAGTGTACATTTTGGCAAGAGGAGTTACTTTACCGGTATCGCAAAAATCATATGCATATTTGCCGCGGGTCATTGATGGGCAGGATGCAGGTTCAACAGCAATGAAATATGGGTTCCTTTTACCCTCAAGCTTATCCTTCATAAACGGAGCAATAAGCCCGCCAAGATTTGAGCCGCCACCGGCACAGCCGATAATGATATCGGGGTATTCGTCATACATTTCCATTGCAGCCTTTGACTCAAGACCCACAATCGACTGATGAAGCAAAACCTGATTGAGAACGGAGCCAAGTACATAGCGGGAATTCGTAGCGGTTACCGCAGCCTCAACAGCCTCCGAAATTGCGCATCCCAGGGAGCCTCCCGTGCCGGGGAATTTTTCAAGAATTGCACGCCCTACATTTGTTGTTTCACTCGGGCTTGGGATTATATTTGCGCCACAGGTTTCAATGATGCTTTTACGGTAGGGTTTCTGGTTATAGCTGGTCTTTACCATATAAACCGTCAACGGCATTTTATAATATGCGCATGCCATTGATAATGCCGTACCCCATTGTCCTGCCCCCGTTTCAGTTGTCAGGCCGTCAATGCCCTCCTCCTTGGCATAATATACCTGCGGAATTGCCGAATTGAGCTTGTGGCTTCCTGATGTGTTGTTTCCCTCAAATTTGTAATAAATCTTTGCGGGTGTTCCGAGCTCCTTCTCCAGGCAGTATGCACGAATAAGAGGGGAGGGTCGGCACATTTTATAGAATTCAATAACGCTTTCAGGTATATCGATATATCTGGTTTTATTATCCATTTCCTGATGCGAAAGTGCTTTGCAAAAAATCGGATAAAGCTCCTCCTCTTTAAGCTCCTCATGTGTTCCGGGGTTAAGCATCGGGTCAGGAAGCTCCTTCATATCTGCTCTGATATTATACCATTGCCTGGGGATTAGCTCCTCGGGAAGATTAATTCGGTAGGGGATGTTTTTGTTGTTTGACATTTCATATTCTCCTTTCAGAATTTAATTAC
>JAAZFZ010000008.1 GCA_012511485.1 Clostridiales bacterium
GTCCATACAGAGAATGAAGAATGGTTCGATAAATATAAAGAAACCATAAGAATTATAAAAAATACAAAAGTAAATTTGTAGTGTACGTTTATATGGTTGATATGTTTCCGTCAACCGATGACATTAACCTTATTAACTCGACCCATGTTGAGACCGTAGTATTGATGTCAAGGGTCGAAGGGAAATAGCCGTGAAAAGCCCGCTATTACTGCGGCTTTCGGGCAATCGGGCAAATTTGACATCGGCAAGACAAAACGCTTTGCGGTAACTTATCCACGGGCAAAAAGACGTGGGAAGTGTAAGAGCTGAGTTGCCTTGTTAGATGTTGGGGAGTTGAGGCTGTGAGATAGATGCCAGAAGGCGGTGAAGCTAAAATACAATAATTACACATAATGTCAGGAGAAACAGCTTTTATGAAGAAGTTATTTGTTACAATTTTGAAAATAGTGGTTTTCTTTATAGGATGGGTTGCGCTGTTCGGGAGCATCGATATTCCGAGCGACAATCCTGCAATATGGAGATTTTTTGCGGAACTGATCCCACTTACGGTTATGATACTGTTAACTGTGGTCTTTTGGCTGATCGAGAAGAAAACTGTAAATATACCAATAAAAGAAAATATAGGCAAAGGGACACTGGCGGGAATTGTTATAGGTATCATTTGGATTGGAGCGGCTTCGTCAATTCTTATTTTTTCAAAGCAATTAGAAATCACCGATAATAATGAAGTCTCATTTTTATGGCTTTGGATTCTTTCAGCATTTCTTAATGTCATCATGCAGGAACTCCTTGTAAGAGGATACATATATCAGCTTTTGAAAGAAAGATACAACCTTCCCGCAGCCGTTATTGTTACAACTGCGATTTTTGCGCTTATGCATGGCGGAGCATTCGAGGCGGGAGTAATTCCTGTCATAAATGTTGTTACTATGTGTCTTTTTACCACGGCGCTATATGAGTCGGAGAAAACGATCCTTGCACCTATAATGGCGCATTCAATATGGAATATCATCGGGGCAATAATTCTCGGAGGCGTAAGTCTGGCCGATGATTATCCGAGTATTTTGGCTATGACGGCTTCTGATAATAAGCTGTTGTCAGGAGGACCATATAAGATAGAAGGAAGTATCGTAGTGACGATTTTGAATGTGGTCTTAATGGGGATATTTTATATTCGATACCGAAAGACTAAGCGCATCGAGGCACAGGAATAATAAGAAAAATTGTCGATAAACTCACTGATTTTATAAGTGTTTTCCAAGAAAAGGATATGGATTGGTTCTGGATTGACATGTTCGTAACAGCAGAAGTAGAAATCTCTGATAAAACACATATAAACGAACTTGCTTTAACCTTGGCAAAGTTTATTGGAAAGGATATAATAGCCTATCATGAAATCGGGCATGCGCTTGTCGCAGCAAAGCAGACAGATTCTGCCCCTGTCCACAAGATAACCATTGTTCCCCGCACATCAGGCGCATTGGGCTATACAATGCAGATAGCGGAAGGTGAACAAAATTTGGTGAGCAAGGAAGAAGCCTTTAGCAAGATTGCAACTCTCACAGGTGGTCGTGCTGCCGAAGAGTTGGTTTTCGATTCTATTACTACAGGTGCATCCAATGATATCGAACAGGCTACCAAAATTGCCCGTGCTATGGTCACCCGTTACGGAATGAGCGAGAATTTCGGCATGACAGCCCTCGAAACCGTCACTAATCAGTATCTTGGTGGTGACGCTTCACTTGCCTGCTCGCCTGAAACCTCGGCCAAAATAGATGCAGAAGTGATCTCTATTATAAAAAAGGCTTACGCTAAAGCAAGTAATATATTGAAGGAAAACCCTGGAGAGCTGAAGGAGCTGGCTGACGTTTCGCTTGAGATGGAAACCCTACCTGGAGAAGAGTTCATGAAGATTCTGGATGAAAAGGTCGAATAAAGGCAGCCACTCGTGAAAAGCCTCCGTGCCCGATATAAGATACACATCAAAGATAAAATGCAGATTAGAGATAAGAATAGCACATAATGTGGATTGATTTGACAAAGCTGACGTTGGAACGTCGGCTTCTTTTTATATATATTCATGGTGCTTACACCTAATCATAATGCATGATATTCTTGATTTTCTCAGTTTTTTCGTTGTATTCGATATATTTTTGCATTAGTTACATCTTCACATCGTTACACATATTCCAAGATTCTCTTATCCCTCCACCGCCACAACCTCAATTTCAACAAGCGCACCCTTAGGTAGCTCCTTTGCTGCAATGCAGGAGCGGGCAGGCCTGTGGTTAAAATACTGTTGATATACATTGTTAAACTGTAAAAAATCAGCCATATCGGCAAGGAAGCAGGTTGTTTTCACCACATTCTGTATGCTCATATCCGCCGCCGCCAAAACGGCACAGATATTTTTGCATACCTTATCTGTTTGCTCCGATATATCACCGCTCAAACAGTCGGCAGCTATCTGCCCGGAGCAATAAAGTGTATTGTTTACTAAAACCGCCTGAGAATATGGCCCGATAGGTGCGGGAGCATTTTCGGTAAAAACTATTTTCTTCATAGCTATTCCTCCGCAAATTTATAGCCGGCATTTTGAATTGCCTGCTTAATACTCAGAAAATGGCTCTTGTTTTTTGTTTCAATTGAAATGTTTAAAAAGCAACCGATAATATCTGCGTTTTCACCGCGCGGATTATGTATTACCTTAATGACATTTGCGCCCATATCGGCGATTATTGTGGAAACCTCCTTCAACTGCCCCGGCTTGTCAAGCATTTCAATTTTCAGCTCCGAAAGCCGCCCTGTTGAAAGCAGCCCGCGGTTAATTACACGGGACAGAATATTCACATCTATATTTCCACCTGAAACAATGGCGCAAACTTTTTTGCCTTTAATTGGCAGCTTATTGAACATTGCCGCTGCAACGGCAACTGCACCGGCACCTTCGGAAACCAGCTTTTGTTGCTCCATCAGGGTTAAAATAGCGGTGGCAATTTCATCATCTGTCACGGATACAATTTCATCAACATACTGCCTGCAAAGCTCGTAGGTAATTGCACCGGGGGATTTGACAGCAATGCCATCGGCGAATGTGGATATATTTCTTAAGCATTTACGCTCATTGCTTTTAAAGGAACCGAGCATACTGTCCGCTCCTTTTGCCTGCACACCATAGACCTTGCAGTCAGGATTCAGTTTTTTTATTGTAAATGCCACGCCCGAAATAAGTCCGCCGCCGCCGATTGGCACAATAACAGCGTCCAAATCGGAGATGCTTTCCAGAATTTCAAGCCCGATAGTGCCTTGCCCGGCAATTACATCCACATCATCAAATGGATGGACAAATACTCCGTCGTTTTCTTTTTGAAATGAAACGGCAGCATCAAATGCATCATCATATAATCCGTCTATGAGTTTTATTTCGACACCCATCCTCTCGGTAGCCTCAATTTTTGAGAGGGGCGCAACACTGGGAATGAAGATTGTTGCCTTTATCCCCGAGCGCTGTGCGGATAAAGCCACACCCTGAGCGTGATTACCTGCAGAGCAGGCAATCACGCCGTTTGCTTTTTCCTCATCGGTGAGCATAGCCATTTTGAAATATGCTCCCCGAACTTTGAAGGAGCCGGTGATTTGAAGGTTCTCCGCCTTCAGATATAGCTCACAATTATCTGCTATGTTGGAGGATAAAATCAAATCTGTTTTTCGAGCAACACCGTTTAGTGTATAGGCTGCCTGATAAACCCTGTCAAGTGTCAGCAAATTATCGCCCCCTTATCCGCTGAGGATACCGCTTTGGAATATCTCTTAAGATATCCGCTCAAATTACGTTGCGGTCTCAATGACATTTTCTGGCGGCGACGGTTGATTTCCTCGTCAGGCACCAGAAGCGTCAAGCTGTTATTCTCAATGTCGATATGTATTTTGTCCGAGTCCTGCACATAGGCAATCAGCCCGCCCGCTGCCGCTTCGGGCGAAATATGCCCGATAGCTGCACCTCTCGTCGCACCCGAAAAACGGCCGTCGGTAATGAGCGCAACATCACTGTCAAGCCCCATTCCGGCAATTGCAGAAGTCGGATTGAGCATTTCACGCATACCCGGCCCGCCCGCAGGCCCTTCATAACGAATAACTACAATATCGCCCTTTTGGATTCTTCCGCAGTATATTGCATCAATTGCATCCTCCTCACAGTCAAAAACCCGAGCTGTTCCCGTAAAGTCCAGCATTTGAGCTTTAACAGCGCTGCGTTTTACAATCGCACCGTTGGGTGCAAGGTTGCCGAATAAAACGGCAAGACCGCCCGTGCGGGAGTAAAGCTGTATAACCTCGCTGTTTTTGACCTGTGCGTCCTGAACATTTTCGCCGACGGTTCTGCCGGTAACTGTGATTTCATCCCTGTATAGAAGCGCGCCGAGCTCATTCATAACAGCAGGCACACCGCCTGCGAAGTGCAGGTCCTGCAAATGGTATTCTCCGGCAGGAGCAAGGCGGCACAGGTTAGGCGTTTTGCCGCTGATTTCATTTACCATATTAAGATTCAGCTCAATGCCGCGTTCATTTGCCACTGCGAACAGATGCAGCACCGAATTACTCGAGCAGCCCAGCGCCATGTCAACGGTCAGTGCATTGTGAAACGCCCGCTCGGTCATAATATGTGAGGGTCTGATATCCTTTTTCGAAAGCTCCATAACCCTGAACCCGGCCTCCTTTGCCAGGCGTATTCTCTGAGCAAAGACAGACGGAATCGTTCCGTTCCCCGGGAGCGCCATGCCTAAAGCCTCGCATAAGCAGTTCATAGAATTTGCAGTGAACATACCTGAGCAGGAGCCGCAGCCGGGGCAGGCTGTATCTTCAATCTGCATAAGCTCTGCCTGACTTAAAGTTCCCGCCTTAATGCTTCCCACAGCTTCAAACACGGTGTTCAGGTCAGAGCCGTCCGTGCTGAGCATCGGACCGCCGGAAACAAAGATGCACGGCAAATCGAGCCTTGCCGCCGCCATCAACATGGCGGGTACAATTTTGTCACAGTTGGGGATAAAGACAAGCGCATCAAAACGGTGAGCCTTGACCATGCACTCAATACTGTCGGCAATCAGCTCCCGGGAACAGAGGGAATATTTCATCCCCTCATGCCCCATAGCCAAACCGTCACAAACAGCGATAGTGTTAAATTCCATGGGAGTGCCGCCGTTGGATAACACTCCGTCCGTAACCGCACGGGCAACGCTTTGCAGATGAATATGTCCCGGCACAACCTCATTATATGAATTAACGATTCCGACCAAAGGCCCGGCGATTTGCCTATCGGTATAGCCCATGGCTTTTAGTAGCGACCTTTTCGGAGCATTTTCCACACCCGATTTAATCATATCGCTGTTCATTTTTCACCACTCCAGCTCATTTTTTCCCGGAGCTCCTTGCCCACCTTCTGCACAAGCAGCTCGCTTTCGGCCTTGCGTCGTGCAGAAAAAGTAGGCCTTGCGTCTGCATTTTCCTTGAGCCATTGCTTTGCGAAGGAGCCATCCTGGATTTCAGAGAGAACCTTTTTCATCTCGTTTTTAGTGGCATCGGTGATAATTCTGTCGCCTATGCAGTAGTCACCGTATTCGGCTGTGTCGCTTATGGAATAGCGCATGAACGAAAGCCCGCCTTTCACAACAAGGTCAATAATTAGCTTCATCTCATGTATGCACTCAAAATATGCACTCTCAGGCTGATATCCCGCACTTACAAGCGTTTCAAAGCCTGCCTTCATAAGAGCCGACACGCCGCCGCATAAAACACACTGCTCACCGAACAGGTCGGTTTCTGTTTCCTCCTTGAATGTGGTTTCAGGAATACCTCCACGTCCGCCTCCGATACCTGAAGCATAGGCAAGTGCCAGATCCTTTGCATTTCGACGGACATCGTTTTCCACAGTTATCAGGCAGGGAACTCCTCTACCTTCAAGGTATTGA
>JAAZFZ010000081.1 GCA_012511485.1 Clostridiales bacterium
GGATAATGACTGCCGCTGGCTGTTCATAGCCCACGGCAAAATCCCCCCAAAGGTTGATAATACAATTCGCCAGACAGTTAAGATTTCCATTAACGGAATGTGGGACATCGAGCTTTATGATACTTTCAGCGGTGATGTCAAAAAGCTTCATTCCTATGTCTGCGGCGGCAAGACGGAGATTATCAGAGTAATTCATAACCATGACAGCGTTCTGCTACGCTGGACACCTGCCAGCGAGGAGTGCTCTGGCGGCGATTGGCAGGAAGAAATTGTTTTGTCTGATTATGAGATTCAAAAAACGGCTTCGGTTGTGCCTATAACCCTTGAGGAACCGAACGTATTATTGCTCGACTATGCCGAATTTGCCCTTGACGGCGGAGAATATGAGCCTTCTGAGGAAATTCTGCGTGCAGATAATATTCTTCGCAGCAGGCTGGGATATGCACAACGCAGGGGTGCAGTTGTCCAGCCCTGGACAATAAACGAAGAAAAGCCCGAGCATACGATTAGCCTGCGTTTCAGATTCAACAGTGAAAGAAAAATTGATAATATCATGCTGGCCGCTGAGGATGCTGAAAAAATGACAATTACCTTTAACGGCAAGACTGTCAGGAATGATATTCAAGGCTATTATGTTGATAAGTCAATTAAAACCGTTGTACTCGGCTCGATTGTCAGGGGCGAAAATGTGCTTGAGCTAACCGCTCCCTTCGGACGCAGAACTAACCCCGAATGGTGCTATATTCTCGGTGATTTCGGAGTCAAGCTCAAAGGTGCAGAAAAAATTGTCACGGAGCCAGTCAGGGAACTGGGTTTCGGGGACATCACCTCTCAGGGTCTCCCCTTTTACGGCGGTAATATTATTTATCATCTTCCTGTCAATTCAAAAGGCAAGGAAAGAATGAGTGTTGAAGCAAGTCATTACAGAGGGGCATTGATTGGAGTTTATGAAAACGAAAGGGATTGCGGCAAAATTGTTTTTGCGCCTTACCGTCTGCTGACCGACGCACCTGAAAGCGGCATTGTGGACATTAAGCTTTTCGGCAACCGTGCAAACACCTTCGGGCCCTTGCACTGGTGCGTCAACGGTGACCCATGGGTAGGGCCTAACTGCTGGCGTACGACCGGTGACGGTTGGACCGAAAGCTATAACCTCTACACCACAGGAATTCTCTCCGCTCCGATTATCGGTCTCGCATAAAAAACTTAATTTGGGCGTATTTCCGCAAAACGGAAATACGCCTTTTCCATCTGTGTTTAATTAACCGATTTATTAACATACTATTCTTTGTGGCTCCATTTTCCTGTATAATATTGATTTAATCAGTCAGGGATGGTAATATATTTAATTGAGGTTGATAAATATGGATAATTTTAGAAAATTACTTGACACTTCTATAGGTTCATTTACACTCGGCAAGCTGTTTTCGGCTGTGATTACTTTTGTAATCTGCTATGTTGTGATTAGGATACTAATGAGCCTGCTCTCTAGATTTTTAAACAAGCTTTCTCTTGACAAGACTCTCAAAAACTTATTAAAAACAACTTTAAAAATCACTCTTTTTATTCTGGCGGTCATAATCACTGCGGACAGTATGGGCATACCCGTTACCTCTCTTGTTGCAATTTTCAGTGTTGCGGGTTTGGCGGTTTCGCTCGCTGTTCAGGGCTTCCTTACAAACCTTGCCAGCGGGATTTCAATCCTTATTTCCAAATCCTTCCGTGTTGGTGATTATGTTGAGGTCAACGGACCAAGCGGCACAGTACGGGAAATCGGGCTGATTTACACAAAGCTTCTGACAATTGACAACAAAAGCATTCTGGTGCCAAACAGTGAGATTTCCGCAAACAAAATAATTAATTATACATCCGAGCCTTTGCGGCGTTTGGATATAAATTTCTATGTCTCGCATGAATCGGATGTTGATTCTGTCAAAAGAGCTCTTCATCAGGCGGTTGACAGCATACCCACATTCATTCAGAATCCTCCACCATGGATTGGCATATCGGCTTTTTTGGATAACAGGGTTGAATATCTGATAAAGGTATGGGTTAAAACGGATGATTATTGGGACGCCTACTATGAGCTTCTCGAAAAGGTACGCACATCCTTTAAAGAAAACGGCGTTGAAATGACCTATGACCATCTAAATGTACATCTGATAGAAAAAACGGAGGAAGCAGGAGAATGATTAAAAGGCAGGAAGCTTTGGAGCTTCTCAGGAAATATAACAAGGAGCCGTTTCACATTCAGCACGCCCTGACGGTTGAGGGAGTTATGAGATATTTCGCAAAAGAGCTAGGCTATGGGCAGGAGGAGGACTTCTGGGCTGTTGTCGGGCTTTTGCATGACATTGATTTTGAAAAATACCCCGAAAGTCACTGCGTCAAGGCACCTGAATTGCTCAAGGAAATTACTGCGGACGAAAAGTTAATCCATGCCGTATGCAGCCACGGCTACGGAATCTGCGTTGACATAAAGCCCGAACAGGAAATGGAGAAAATTCTTTTTGCAACTGATGAATTGACAGGTCTAATCGGAGCTGCCGCTAGAATGAGGCCTTCAAAAAGCGTGATGGATATGGAGCTACCAAGCCTCAAGAAAAAATTCAAGGATAAAAAATTTGCCGCAGGCTGCTCAAGGGATATTATCATACAGGGCGCACAAATGCTCAACTGGGAGCTTGACACCCTGCTTGAAAGAACAATAAACGCCATGAAATCATGTGAAGCAAAGGTTAATGAAGCTATGGAGACGCTGTAAGTATAATGGTCACAGCACGGCTCAATTCATGCATTTAAGGTAATGAAATGAGCGGAGAGTTTTATGCCCTCCGCTCATTCTTATATTCATTTGTCTATTAAATGCCACAATAGAGGAAACCAATGCTTTAATTAGATTTTTGATTTGTAAGATTAGGCTCAAATGCGGGTAAGGCATCAGTTACAAGCTGAAATAGTAATAAAAACCCCGAAGCCCTAATGTATCAAGGGTTTCGGGACTTCTTATTCATGGCGCGCTTGAAGGGACTCGAACCCCTGACCCACTGCTTAGAAGGCAGTTGCTCTATCCACCTGAGCTACAAGCGCATATCAAAATAATGGAGCGGGTGATGGGAATCGAACCCACGTATCTAGCTTGGAAGGCTAGTGTTCTACCATTGAACTACACCCGCAAACGGCAACGCTGATTATTTTAGCAAATCAGCGTTGTAATGTCAATAGAAATTGCCGGAGTTTATTAATTTTTTACTCAGACGGCAGTTATGATAATTTCTCCGTTTTGAGAGTCAATAAATATAGATTTAAGCGGAGAATCGACATGGTCAATAATCAGCGATGCAATCTTATCCTCAATTTTTCTTCTCAATACATTGCGCAAATCACGGGCGCCTCTTGTTCCCCCGCTTGCCTGCTTTGCAAGCTCTGAGGTGACAGCGTCAGTCCATTTAAGTGTTATCCCTTTATCCGAAAGAGAGCCGACAAGCTCGTTGAGCATAAGGTCTGAGATTTTTTTAAGGCTTTCCTCATCCAAATCCTTAAATGCAACAATTTCATCTACCCTGCCGAGGAATTCGGGTCTGAGAAACTCCCTAAGCGCCCTCATTGACCTTTCGGCAGTTGCCTCAGATTTTGTCTTGGCAAAGCCCAAAGCACCCTGCTGACGGTTGCTGCCGGCATTTGATGTCATTATAATAACCGTGTTTTCAAAGCTGACCGTTCTACCCTGAGCGTCCGTAATTCTGCCCTCGTCAAGAATCTGGAGCAGAATGTTCATGACATCGGGGTGAGCTTTTTCAATCTCGTCAAAGAGAACAACGGAATATGGCTTTCTCCTGACCTTTTCGGTGAGCTGACCTGCCTCGTCATAGCCAACATATCCGGGAGGAGAGCCGATAATCCTTGAAATGGAGTGCTTCTCCATGAACTCGGACATATCGAGCCTTATGAGCGTTTCCGGAGTGTCAAAAAGCTCTTTTGCAAGGCATTTGACAAGCTCGGTTTTACCAACGCCTGTAGGGCCGACAAAGATGAAGGATGCCGGCCTGCGCAGGGGGCTTATCTGAACTCTGCCCCGCCTTATAGCGGCGGCAACAAGCTGCACAGCCTCATCCTGACCGATTATTTTAGCTTTGAGATTATTCTCAAGGTCGGCAAGTCGGCGGATATCACTTTCAATTACCTTCTGAGCGGGAATACCCGTCCACAGCTGAATGACTCTTGCAAGGTCGTCCTCAATAACATTGTTGTCTTCAGCAAGCTTTCTGAGCTCCTGCGCCTTGCTCTCGTCCGCTAAAATTTCTGCCTTTATCCTTGCAATTTCTTCATAGTCTATATTTTCTGTTTGGTTTATTAACTGCTGCTGCTTTTCGTTGAGCTGGGCAAGCTTTCTCTCCATTATCTCTAAATCGCCTATGCTTTTGTTTCGCAGATTTGCACAGGTGCAAGCTTCATCGAGCAGGTCTATTGCCTTATCGGGCAAAAAGCGGTCATTAATATATCTCTCCGAAAGGGTAACAGCTTTGTAAATCAATGAATCGCTTATCTTAACCCTGTGGAAAATCTCATAGTAGTCCTTAATACCCCTGAGCATTTCATAGGTATCATTAATAGACGGTTCTTCAACCTTGACGGGCTGAAGTCTGCGCTCGAGTGCGGCGTCCTTTTCAATATATTTTCTGTATTCGGTGTAAGTTGAGGCACCGATAATCTGAATTTCACCTCTTGAAAGTGAGGGCTTGAGAATATTTGCAGCGTTCATGGAGCCTTCGGCGTCGCCTGTGCCGACAAGGCTGTGTACCTCATCAATAAACAGGATAATATTGCCCTCGGATTTAACCTCCTCAACAAGGCCTTTAATCCTGCTTTCAAACTGACCCCTGAACTGTGTGCCTGCCACAAGTGCGGTTAAATCAAGAAGAAAAATCTCCTTATCCATCAGCTTTGCGGGGACATCGCCTTGGGCAATTTTCAATGCTAGGCCTTCGGCTATTGCAGTTTTGCCCACTCCGGGCTCACCGATAAGGCAGGGATTATTTTTTGTGCGGCGACAAAGTATCTGAATCGTTCTGTATATTTCATTCTGACGCCCAACTATGCGGTCGATTTCATTTTTTTTGGCTTTTGCAGTTAAATCAGTGCAGTAGAGCGAGAGAAATTTGCGCTTTTTCTCCTGTTGCTGCTTGCTTTTTGTGCCTTTTTTGGTTTTTGAGCCTTTTTCGACAGCTCCGTTTTCGTCATTAGGAAAATTCGCAGCATTCATAAAGGGGAGCGTGCCGGCTCCGCCGGGCACAAATCCCGTATCCTCATCCTCTCCGAGAGATTCGAGCAACTGCTCGCCGACTTCGTCAACCTCATCCTCGGATATGCCCATGCTCTGCATCATTTGCTTGATGGGACCGATATTCAAATCCATGGCGCATTTCAAGCATAGCCCCTCCTGCGTTGTCTTATCACCTTCAACCTTGGTGATAAAAAACATCGCAGGTCTTTTTTTGCACTTACTGCATAGCACTTGTTTCATGTGTAATAATTACTCCTTAATATCTGCTTTTTTCTTAGCAGCTTTACCTTTAAACTTTCTCAAAGTATCGGGAATATAGCTGAGAAGAGCAACCAGTGTCAACACTGCGGCAATGACCACAAGAGCCATCATAACGGGCTCCGGCAAAACAAGGTTTTCGTTGAACCTTGTGATTGCTCCGATTTCAGGCCCAAAGCAAACAATCAAAATCATAACTGAATAAAAAGTGAAGGTTGCCGCCTTGCCGTATATCTCTGCAGCGGCAGGTCTGAGGTTATTGGCAAGCATAACCGCTCCGATAAGAACCATTAAAAACTCCTTGAAAATGAAGAAAAGAAATACCCAACTGAATGCCTTTAAAGAGGCTGTGGAGCTGTTTTTAAAAAATATAAACAGCATGACAGCAATGGTTATCTGAGTAATTTTATCGGCAACAGGGTCAAGCACCTTTCCGAGTTCGCTGACCTGATTGAAGCGGCGGGCAATTTTGCCGTCGAGAAAATCGCTCAAGCCTGAAAAGAAGAGAGCAAGAACAGCCCATCCGAGATAGTCTTTGTAAAAAAGAACCGCAAATACAGGCACCAGAATTATCCTGATAACGGACAAAAGATTAGGAACAGTGAGACACCCTTTAAATAATCCCTTCAAATTAACCCCTCCTGAATTTTAAACACCGAATAAACCTGAAAACAAATTCAAAGATGACAGCCAATTAATAATATATGATTTATCCGCAGCATTTGTCAGCCAATTATCAGTGCCAAATCCGGCAAATATGTAAATCAAAATACTCATTGACCCCACAATAAATATTCCCCTGATAATTCCCAGCAGAGCACCGAGAATTTCGTTGGTTTTCTTGAGCAACGGAATCTTAAAGAATTTGTTGACAACCTTGAAAACAAGCTTCAGAACAAAGAACGCCACCACTCCAAGCACAATAAAAGCAATTGCTTTTATTATTGACAGAATTATTGGGGCTGCTATTTTTTCTGCAAGCTCAGCCGCAAGTGAGGCACTGGTCAGTTTAATATCCGAAAAGCCCTTAACCAGCGACTGTGTATCAACGCCTGTCTTTTCGGCATAATTGAGAATGAAACCGGGAATGTTTTCGATAACTCCGTTAGCATAATCAAGAACCATTGAAGTATCGGACAAATCAGGCATACGGGCAGCAATGATTTCAGTTACCTTATCGTTGATGACGGGATAGTAGACAGCCTGTGCAACAGTCGTGCATAATTGACCTGCTATCATTATAGCCAGAACCCATGCCGCTGTGCTGAGAACTGAAGCAACAAAGCCCTGCTTAGCCGCACGATAAACCGTGAAGCCAAACAGAACTATGAGAAGAATGTCAATAACATAAGCCATAAAAACCCCTCCCAATTCCATGTTTTGTAATTATATCACACAAGTGCAATATTTATCAACTTTGGGCGAAATAAGTTCACACATATTTCATTTTTAGTTAACCTGTGACTGCTGTTCTCTCAAAGAAATTTTGTACTGCTCAATAAGACCGTTCGAAATAATATATGCAGTCCCATCATATGTAACGACTCTCGAGTCACTGCAGGAAACCTCAGTTTTTTTTATGATATCTCCGTCGCCGCCGAGAAAGATAAGCTCGTTTTTAAAAAGCACCACAACATATGAAGAATCGCAGGCTATGCTGACGGGCACTTTGTCAATATCCTTTTCAAACATTAGGCGGCCCTTTGAATCATAAACTGAAAGCTTGTTGATGCTCCTGCCGAAATCAGACCTGACTAAAACGGTTTTGCCGCTTTCGTACTCATAGAATGAAGTGTAGCTGTCCGTTCCGAGGCTCAGATTCTCAGCTATTTTCTTCCTACCCTCAATTACTACCCGCCTGTTATCGCCCACGGCGGTTATTCTGCCGTTAGAATGATAAATGACATTGAAAAGAGTTGTAGA
>JAAZFZ010000082.1 GCA_012511485.1 Clostridiales bacterium
CGAAGAGGTGTCCAGACTCTCGGAGCAAAGCCTGACAATAGCCATTTCAACCTCAATTTTTCTTTCAAGGCTTTTCTTTATATTTAGGGAGGCGTTTTCAAGCACTGAGAGAGAATTCAGTATCCTTTCAAGCTTGAATTGAGAACTTTGTTCCTTATATTTTTTAAGCTCCACAGCCGTGCATATAATAAGGGACTGTGGTTGCTTGACGGTTTTAACAATCATAAGGTTGCGAAAATGGTGGATAAGGTCAGAACATAATCTCTCCATATCACAGGAGTTTTTATAAAGGGAATTGAGTAGCTCAAGTGCCTGTGAGGAATTGAAAGAGCAGATATAATCCGCCATTTCAAAAAGATAATCCCTGTTTGCAATGCCGACACATTCCGAAACCAAAGCGGGAGTTATTTTTTCACCCTTTGCGGAGCAGCGGTCAAGAATAGATAAAGCATCTCTCAAAGCACCGTCGGCAACGCGCGAGATAAGAACGGCAGCCTCAGGTGAAAGCTCTATATTTTCGTTTTTGGCAACAAAATTAAGTCTTGCCGACATATCCTCCTGAGGAATGCGACGAAAGTCAAAACGCTGGCAGCGGGAAAGGATTGTAGCTGGCAGCTTGTGAACCTCTGTTGTTGCCAAAATAAAAATCACATGAGCGGGCGGTTCTTCAAGTGTTTTTAACAGCGCATTAAAGGCACCGATTGAGAGCATATGAACCTCGTCAATAATATAGACCCTATATTTTGCTTTGACGGGAGTGTAGTTTGCCTCCTCCCTCAAATCACGGATATTATCAACTCCATTATTTGAGGCGGCATCTATTTCTATAACATCGAGTATTGAGCCGTTGTCAATCCCCTTGCAAATTTCACACTCATTGCACGGGTTGCCATTGACGGGATTAAGACAGTTGACTGCCTTGGAGAGAATTTTTGCACAGGTAGTTTTGCCTGTTCCCCTCGAGCCGGTGAAAAGATAGGCATGCGAAAACTTCCCCGATTTAAGCTCGTTTGATAGAGTCGAGGTTACATGAGGTTGGCCGGCAACTTCGTCAAATGTACGGGGCCGCCATTTTCTGTAAAGCACCTGATACAAATCGGAAACCCCCAAATAAAAAGAACAACCCTTGATTCGGTCATATGGCGGGCAGGCGGACTGTGGCGCACAGTGCTTTCCGCTTAATGCTGCTCGGTTCCCCGCCTGACATGGTTCACGGCGCCCCGCCGCACAGAACCCACACGCCACATGACCAAAACAAAGTCTGTTCTCTAATGAATACATTATAATATATAGTTCATACAAATGCAAGACAATTTTTATCCGTCAGGGAAAAACCGTTAAAAAGAATTATAACTTTTTTCAATGGTTTTTATTATAATTTAACGAAAATTCGTTGACGGAAATGGAAAATTTTGATAAACTAATGCATGATAAAGCCTATCTGACTTTTTGCAAAGTTAAAATATGTAATAAATGAAAAATATTATATTTTTTCACCGTCAAGCACTCAGGGAGAGTACGGCTGCAAAATCAGGCTGATTCGAAAGTAAAAATATACACGGAGGAACAAGATGAGCAAATACGCATTATATTTTCACAGTGGTTCTCTAAATCACGGATGTGAGGCGATTGTGCGTTCGTCGGCAGAAATGATTAAAGAAAAGGACGAAAAAGCCAAAGTCAAGCTTTACACGTTTTCTTCCAAAGAAGATGATGCAGCAAATCTTACAGAGATTGATGAAATTGAGGAGTTCAAGTTCAATGCCGGAAGGGCTTCTTCGTTCCCCTTATTTTCTATCAATCGGCTTATGCTTGCAATATACAGTAGAATTTCTCAAACAAAGGCTGATGAATTTTATTATTCATTCTCATGCAAAAACCCTACACTTAGGCAAAGTGATGTTTACCTCTCCATAGGCGGGGATAATTATTGTTACGGTGATGTCAGCCCGGTTGTCGCCCTGAACAGATTGCTTAAAAGGATGGGCAAAAAAATTGTTCTCTGGGGCTGCTCAATAGGGGAGAATGATTTGACGCCGCAAAAAGTGAAAGACCTCAAAAGATATGACTTAATTATAGCAAGAGAGAGCATTACATACGAAACCCTTAAAAAAGCGGGTATTACAAAAAATATCAAGCTTTGCGCAGACCCTGCCTTTACACTAAATGCCGAATATCTGCCTCTTCCCGAGGGGTTTATAGAGAATAAAACCATAGGCCTCAACATCAGTCCGTTGATAATGAGGTTTGAAAAAAAGAACAATGAGGGAATCGGCATGAAATCAATGAAAAACCTCATCGTTTATATTTTGGAGCAGACAGATTACAATATTGCTTTTATCCCTCATGTTGCATCTTCACACAGCAACGATATGCAGCCCTTGTCGCTGCTCCACAATATGTATAAAGATACAGGCAGAACGGTTTTGCTTTCCAACAACCTTAACGCCATGCAGCTAAAGGGATATATAGCAAGGTGCCGTGCTTTTGTGGGGTCAAGAGCGCACGCCGCAATAGCCTCATATTCCTCAAAGGTGCCGACTCTTGTTTTAGGATACAGTGTCAAGGCAAAGGGCATGGCAAGGGATATTTTCGGAAGTGAGGAAGGGCTTGTTCTGCCAATTCAGGAGTTGAGAGATGAAAACGAGCTGAAAAACGCCTTTATTAATCTCCTTGAAAGGGAGGAGGAATACAGGCAGAAGCTCTCTGAGGTTATGCCCGATTATATTAAGAGGGCAAAGAGTGCTGCCGACCATTTGTTGACTCTTTAATAAAAAGAAATGAAAAATTTTTTGTTAGCAATTTGGAATTATTTGTTTGATTTAAAAAACAGAATTTGGAACGGGGCTTTGGTTGCTTTTAGTTTTGTTTACAGAAAAGCAGCCAGGCCTCTTGTTGTTAAAGGCATTGACGATACAATTGAATATATTATTAAAAATAAATGCTCCGTGAGCCGCTTTGGGGACGGAGAAATAAAGCTTGCGGCGGGAAAAAGTATATCCTTCCAAAAGGCGTCCTCATTTGTTACCGAAAAAATGAGGGAGGTACTGGGCAGCGATTCAAATGGGCATATTGTTGCTGTGGCAGATGTTTTTTCGGGCTGCGCTGATATGACCGAAGAGGCACGTGCGCACTGGAAAAAGCACCTGGCAAGATACACAAGAACATGGTATAGGCATACAAAAAAGGGCAAGGTCTATTACAATGCTTTTATGAGCAGGCCATATATGTCCTTTGCAGATAAAGGCTCCTGCAAAAAAACCTTTGCTTTGCTTAAAAAGATATGGGAAGGGCAGGATATTGTTTTCATCGAAGGCGAAAAAAGCAGGCTGGGCGTGGGTAATGATTTGTTTGATAATGCAAAATCCATACAAAGAATTTTATGGCCCGCAACAGATGCCTTTGATAAATATAACGAGCTGCTTGAATATGCAAAGAGAGTTGATAAAGCAAGGCTGTTAATTCTGGCTCTCGGCCCCTGCGCAACTGCTCTCTCCTACGACCTGCATCTGCTGGGCTACCGTGCGATTGACCTTGGACATGCGGATATTGAATATGAATGGTTTTTGCAGGGTGCAACCGAAAAAACCCCTGTGAAAAATAAATTTGTCAACGAAGCGGGTGCCGGCAAGGATGTAGGCGATTTGAATGACAGTGTCTATCTATCGCAAATAATTGCAAGGGTGGGGTTAGATGATTAAAGCCAGCTTCATAGTCCCTGTATATAAAGTCGAAAAATACCTCAGGGAATGTGTTGATTCAATTCTTGCACAGACACTTGAAAGCTTTGAATTGCTCCTGGTCGATGACGGCTCGCCCGATAACTGCCCCGAAATCTGTGATGAATACGCTGAAAAAGACAGCAGGGTAAGGGTCTTTCACAAGGAGAACGGGGGAGTTTCCTCCGCTCGCAATGTAGGGATAGCCGGCGCACGGGGCAAATATATCTGTTTTATTGATAGTGATGATTTTATTTCCGGGGACTTTGCCCAAGGGCTTTTCAATGCAGCTGAAAAATATGGTGCGGATATTGTGCAGGGCGGGATTTCCTATTGCTCCGAAGACGGGGAGACAAAATATGAGGAAAAATCGAGACTTCCCCTTGACACTGTGATTTCCCACAGTCAGGTATGCGCTCTTTTTGATGAAATGAGCAGCAAGTGCCTGGCTCTTTATTGCTGGAGAAATATGTTCAGGCGGGATTTCCTAATAAACAATAGTATTAAATTCGATGAGAGCTTAAAAATCGGTGAGGACTCTGTTTTCAACGAACAGGCACTCCTGCTCGCCTCAATCGTTACGGCTATTGATAGCTGTAATTATTATTATCGAAGCAGAGAAGACAGCGCAATGAATATAAAATATAAAAAGGATTATGACCGAATTCTGAATCTTCAGTGGAAAAGAAAAATCGAGCTTTATGAAAAATACTGCGAAAGCCCGTCGGAGCGTTTTTATGAGGACATTGCAAAATACTGCATTGAGGCCCTTTTGCCCTCACTTCTTAAAAACATATATAATAATCCTGTCAAGGCTAAGTACAGGCAGGCAAAAAAAGTCTTTGCACTTGAAATGTTCAAACGCTCCTTTGAGGATTTTGATATTAATAAAATCCGCTCAAAATCACTGGACTGGCTAATGTTTTTGATGATAAAAAACGGGCATTGGCTTTTTGCACATCTGCTTTGCAAATACGTTTTGTTTAGAAACTAATTGATAAACAAACCCAATAACCCCTTTTTCAAGTCAAATAATGACGAAAAAGGGGTTAATTTGTTTTTGTTCCTGTATTATTTTAGTATTGTGAAGATGATACAGGCACTCAAACTGTCCCATATGAATAGACTTTATTCAGGAGGGATAATTATGGAGACTTGCACCAAAAGGTTTTTTCTCGGGGCAAACACGCCACAGGGTTTTTATTCCCTGTTTGACGAGCTATACAGCCCGAAAAACGGCTGGAAGCTTTATATTATCAAGGGAGGGCCGGGCACAGGCAAATCCGGCTTTATTAAGGAGGCGGCAGAGAGAATTGAGAAGGAAGGCTATGAGGTTGAGAGAATACACTGCTCCTCCGACCCCTCTTCCCTGGACGCTGTAATTATTCCGCAGCTCAAGGCAAGCGTTGCAGACGGCACAGCTCCTCATGTGCTGGAACCGAAATATCCGGGAGCTGTGGAGGAAATAATAAACCTAGGAGAATGCTGGGACTCCGAAAAGCTCAAAGCCGACTCGTCGAAAATAATCGAGCTTACAGACAACAACTCGGCCTGCCACCGCCGCTGCATAAGGTTTCTCGAGGCGGCAGCTTCTTTAAAAGGCGATGTCAGAAGGATAGCCTATACTCACACGGATGAAGTGAAAATAGACCGCTATGCCTCACGCATTGCATCAAGGGAATTCGGCTCGCCGAGAGGGAGAGTCGGCAGGGAGAGCCGCCGCTTTGTCAGTGCCGTGACTCCCATCGGAATTGACACCTTTTATGACACATTCGAGAAGCTCTGCGACAATATTATGGTGGTTGACGACGAATATTCAGCAGCGTCAGTTCTCCTTGCAGATAAGCTGAGAAGCTACGCCCTGGGGCTTGGCCTTGATGTAATCAGCTGCCTTTGCCCCCTTGCTCCGTCCCTGGGTGCGGAACACATAATTATCCCTGAAATCAGATATGCCGTTTTTACATCCAACAGCTATCATGATGACCAGTTTCTCAATGTCAAAACAATTCATGCATCAAGGTTCATGGATACAAACGGACTTAGAGAGAGCCGCCACAGAATAGCCTTCAACAGAAAAACGCAGGGTGAGCTGATTGACGAATCAATCAATGCACTAATTAATGCAAAGCATATCCATGACGAGCTGGAAAAGCACTATATTTCCTCCATGGATTTTGAAAAGATCATGAACAAGGGCAAAGAGCTTGCCGAAAAAATCCTTGAAAATGATGCCTGAGAATAAGGCGCAAAAAACCCCGATGAAAGGACATCGGGGTTTTGACTTGTTTATTTATACATCGGGCCGTAGGCTGCACAGGCTCTGAAATCCGCACTTTCCAAATTCTTTGTGCCGAATGCGGACCATGAATGAGGCCTGTAGATATTGCAGTCGTCAATGTTGTGCATTGAAACCGGGATTCGCAGCATGCTGGCAAGGGTTATCAAATCCTTGCCAATATGGCCGTAGGTCAGGGAGCCGTGATTTGCTCCCCAGTTTGCCATGACGGAATAGACATCCTTAAAAGCGTCGTTTGCGTCTGTTCTCGGTGCGAACCAGGTTGTCGGCCATGTCGGGTCGGTGCGCAAATCGAGCTTTTTATGAACCTCGTCGGGAAGAACAACCGTGTAGCCCTCCGCAATCTGAAGGGCGGGACCGAGTCCATCAATAATATTCAAGCGAATCATCGTTACGGGCATTTCCGCCAAGGTTTTGAAATGAGAGGAATACCCGCCGCCGCGGAAATAGCCCTTGTCACCCGGGCACCAGTCTGTAACCTTGAGCATATTATCTATATCCTCATTAGTTACCTTCCACCAGGGCTTGATTACGGGGTTCCCGTTTTCATCCTTTTGAACTCCCGTTGCATCAAGGGCAGCCGCGCCGGAATTTATAAGGTGAATGAAACCGTCGGCAGCCTTGCCTTCGGGCTTCCAGCCGGTCACACGCTCAATTGCTTCGGGACTCCAATATGTTCTCACATCGGCAAAAATGCTTGCAGTGCCGGTCAGGAGCTTGCCAAAAAGCATTGAAACGCCATTGAGGCCATCGTTTTCGGTTGCAAAGGAAATGGGCTCTTTTTTGCCGTTCCAGTCAAAGCTGGAGTTAAGAATCGCCTCAGTAAAATCGCCGTTGGGCATATAGTCAGTCCACTGCCTCTGCCCCTGGAAGCCGCCTAAAATGGCGTTTTTGCCAAGAGCCTCCTCATGCCAGCCATGCGTGAGAATTCCGTTTTGACCCTTTGCGGCCTCTGAGGGGGTGACACTGTCAAGCTTCTCGTTGCCAAGCATAATGTCACGGCAAATAAGAGTCATTTTGACAACGAACTCCCACTCCCAGTCTTTTCTCTCTCTTGAGGACGGCTTTTCGTTTTTGTCGAACCCTTCGGGGCAGTGCTCCTTAACCCATTTAAGAGCCTTTTTGAATTCATCCTTATCATATATTTCAAGGTCAACCCTGCGGCGCACCTCGGACATATCAACCCATTCCGGGCGAAGACCCAAATAATCCTGCATAAATCCGGCATTGCAGTAGGAGCCGGCAATACCCATTGAAACTGAGCCAATTCCGACATAGGATTTGCCCTTTATTTGACCCACGGTAATTGCGCAGCGGGCAAAGCGAAGGAGCTTTTCCTTGACATCCTCGGGTATGCTTGCATCCTCAACATCCTGAACATCGTGGCCGTAGATTGAAAATGCGGGCAATCCCCTTTGAGCGTGAGCAGCAAGCACAGCCGCAAGATAAACCGCACCGGGGCGTTGCGTTGCGTTGAAGCCCCATACAGCCTTTATTGTTGTTGGGTCATAGTCCATTGTCTCGCTGCCGTAGCACCAGCAGGGAGTCACGGAGAGCGTGGCGCAGACATTCTTGTTCGAAAAATATTCGGCACACTTCGCTGCCTCGGCACCGCCGCCGATTGTGCAGGGTGAAATAACGCACTCGGCAGGACTTGCATCGGAATAGAACACATTTGCCTCTATTAACTCCTTAGCTGCCCTTGCCAGGGACATTGTCTTTTCTTCAAGGCTCTCACGCACGCCACCCCAGCGCCCGTCAATAATAGGCCTTATACCGATTCTAGCTTTTGACATTAAAATCATTCCTTTCAGTCATTAAAACAATATTTCAACATATCTGATATATGCTCTATCCCATTCGTCTGTTTTTTCAGGAAAATATTCGGTAACACTTTCGCTCAACGCAATTATTTCCCTTGCCCGAGATATATTTTCAATATCTCCCCGTGCCAGGAGCTGAACCGCTATATTGCCTAGCACCGTTGCCTCAACAGGTCCCGCAAGCACTTTGCGGTTGCATGAGCCGGCAGTCATGCGGCAGAGCAGAGTGTCTTTAACTCCTCCGCCTATAATATGTATGGCGGGGTAATCCTTCCCCGTGCAGTCTCTGAGCTTTTCAAAGGTTAGCCTGTACTTTAATGCAAGGCTTTCGTAGATGCAGCGCATGACTTCACCTACCGACTGCGGAACATATTGACCCGTTTTTTCGCAAAAATCCCTGACCCGCTGCGGAATATTCCCGTGGGGAGTGAATTCGGGAGCGTCGGGGTCTATGAAGCATTTAAAAGGAGGTGCTTCAAGCGCCAGCCTTTCAAGCTCTGCATAGCTGTAATTCCGCCCACGGCGCTGCCAGTGCCTGCGGCTCTCCTGAATAAGCCAAAGGCCTGTGATGTTTTTGAGAAAACCCGTTATGTATCCGTAACCACCCTCGTTTGTCACATTCATTTCGATTGCTTTTTCGTTGACAATCGGGCTATTAAGCTCCGTGCCAAAAAGAGACCATGTGCCGCTGCTTATAAGGACAAAATCCCCATTCCTTGCGGGCACTGCCGTTATGGCAGACGGAGTGTCATGGCCGCAGACTGATATTACATCAACAGGCTCAATGCCGCACTCCTCGCAAATCCCGCTGCGTATCTGCCCCATTACCGAGCCGGAAGGAACGATTTGGGTGAAAAGCCTTTCGGGAATGCCCAGTGTGCGCAGAATTTTCCCGGACCAGTTCCTTGTCTTTAAATCGATGAGCTGGGAGGTTGTCGCAATGGAATACTCCGTTGTTTTTGCTCCCGTAAGCATATATGCCAGAAGGTCGGGCATAAATAGCAGTTTATCCGCCCTGTCAAGAATATGCGGCCTGTTAAGCCTTAATGACAGCAGCTGAAAGGCGGTGTTGAGCTCCATGAACTGAATACCTGTCAGCCTATAGAACTCCTCTTTTGGCAGGAGCCTGAATGCCTCGTCAACCATGCCTTTTGTGCGGGCATCTCTGTAATGAACAGGGTTTTCGACAAGGCTTCCCTCGGAGTCAATAAGCCCGAAATCAACTCCCCAAGTGTCTATGCCGACACTTGAAAAACCACCCTGAGCCTGCGCTTTTATAAGCCCCTGCTTGATTTCATAAAAAAGACGCAGAACATCCCAGTAGATTGTGCCGTTGACCTCTACAGGGTCGTTTGTAAAGCGGTGGATTTCCTCAAGGGTAATTCTTTCACCGTCAAAGCTGCCCAGCATGGCACGCCCGCTGGAGGCGCCAAAATCAAAAGCCAGCACTCTTTTTGCATGGCTCATTGAACCACACCCTTTTTCAATATGATATTTGCATAGGTCGCTGTTTCGCCGGATGCAACAATGGCGTATGCACTCTTTGCCCTTGTATAAAAAGCATAACGCTCAACAAGCTCTATGGACTTTTCGCCTTCGTATTTATTAACTATCTTTTCATATTCGGTCCAGACCTCGGGGCGGTGCTCACTGTCGCCGTTATCCATGAGTGCCACAGGCTTTTCAACAAAGGTGTCGAGCGGCATGAGCTGAAGGACGGCATCAAGAATTTCGGGAACTCCATGCCCGTCAAGGCGAACAAATTTTTTAGAAATGGTTGCGGCGGCGATTGAGGCTGAGGGAAAATTCCCGTCGGCAATAACGATTTCATCACCGTGCCCCATTTCCATAAGGATTTTCAGAAGCTCGGGAGACAGAATCGGAGAGATATTTTTAAGCATTCTTTTTACTCCTTTTTGACTTGATTTTCTGATATTTTTCGGTCACAACAGGTGCCAGCGCCCTGACTATCAATATAGCCAGAATACCATAAATTATTCCTGCAACAATGCCTGCCATTACATCCGTGCAGTAGTGAACATGAACATATATTCTTGAAAAAGCGATAAGAGCCGCAAGCACAAACGCGAGAATATAAAGGCTCTTTTTCTTTGTCATTGTTATTGCTGTGGCGCAGGCAAACGCCGAGGAGGAGTGACCTGAGGGGAAGGAGAAGCTCGACGGCCTGCTGACTAAATCGGGATAGACGAAAACACCCTTCCATGCCTCAAGGTTGAAAGGACGGGGGCGGCAAAAAAGGTTTTTGAGCAGCATATCGTTGACTGCCATGTGAACAACCAACGCAGTGAGCACGGCAATGCCCGCAAGGCGAAATTTCTTTGTAAAAGTCAGGCAAAGGCCTGCCGCAATCCAGAAAACTCCCCCTTCGCCCAGATATGTAAGAAAGGTCATAATAACATCCAGCACGGGATTCCAAAGGTAGTTCTCAACCCACTCAAAAACAGCCCAGTCAAAATTCAGAACAGCTTCCATTTCATACCCTCCCAAAGCATTACATCTATTATATATAAGAATACGGTAAAAAACAATGAATTATATGTAAAATAAAAGAATAATTGACGGAAAAAAGCAGCGGTATTCAAACCGCCGCTTTGAAAATATTAAAGAATCTCTTAAACGGGGAATCCGAGGAGGCTCACAACCGATTTGCACAGCTCAAAGAACAGCTTTACAAAAATCCCGAACGGACCGCCGTAAACATTGTAGATGAAATCGGCTCGAGGCCCCTCTCCGAACATATCCGTAAAGTTTACCGTATAGGTTTCGTAATTCCACGGGTCACTCTCGTCAAGGGTAATAACACGAAAGCCTCTGCTCCTGTTACCGTGTGCCTGAAAGCCTATGCCCGGGCGTTGGATAAGGTCAATGCCGTTATAGCTGCCAACAAAACAGTTGCTATGGTCATGACCGGTCACGACGCCCAGAACATCTCCTCTCTCGATAAAGGCAGTGAGTTCATGGGGGCTGTACTTTGTAACACGCGGATATCCGCTCAGGATTCCCGTTGCACGCTCGGGGTCAAGCTGCAATAGATAGGTCTTGCCGTTAAATTCGCGGGTTTCCTCCGTGGTACCCTCGTGTGCTTCAAGTAACAGCTCATAGGTCTGGGGTACCGGGAGGTGCTGAAACACAAGCGAAGGCACCAACCCGCCGTTTTCCGCCTCAAGCCGCTCACTTACGCAACTGTACCAATTAAGCTGGCTTTCGTTTATCGGCTCGTAGGAATCGTGGATTTTCGACTCCATGTGCGAGTCAATCATCCAGAGATTAAAAACGGTTTTGCTCCCATCCGAGCTTTTTATCTCAAGGTTGTGGTTGGCACAACCGAAAATATCCGGGTTCGGGTCATAGGCAAGGCAGCCGTCAAAGGTCTGATAATACGAAAGCTGGTATTCCTTGCTGAGCCTCTGACCGTCATGGTTGCCGAAAACGAGGGTGAATTTTTGCCCTCGTTCAACAAGCGGCGCAAGGAGATTGTCAATTGCTATCCTGCCTGTTAATTTGGTGCACTGCCCTGAAGTGTTGTCGCCCGTAAAGACAACGAGGTCGGGCTTGACAGTGTCGAGTGCATACTCCATTTCCATTATGGTTGCCACCCTCATGAAAATATCGTCCTGAACGTCCGCAAACTGCAGGATAACAAATTTGCCGTCATCATTAAACCGCAGATTGTCGCCCGAAGGGGCGGACGTATCGGCAAAGGCAAAGCTGCCCAAAGAAATAATAAGAGAAAATGCCATAAGAACGCTAAACAAATTTTTTGCCGCCTTTTTCATAATACTTCTCTCCTTATTGATTTTCTTTTTTATTATTATACTATGTATGGAAAATTATTCAATATGGAAAAAATCGACCTCGTCACACAATAACAGCTTTTGATTGACTGATTGGGTATAATGTAATATAATATTATGTTGTCGAAAAGGTTAATTCGGCACTGAAAAAATTTATGAAAAGGCTTTGCTTTTTCGGTCAGGAGTGTTTTCTTGTGGTAAAAGCCATTGTTGGAGCAAATTGGGGCGACGAGGGCAAGGGAAAAATCACCGATATGTTTGCGGGCGAGGCTGATATAGTTGTGCGTTTTCAGGGAGGAGCGAACGCCGGACATACAATTATAAACGAGTATGGCAAGTTTGCACTGCATCTTCTGCCATCGGGCGTCTGCAGCCCGAACGTAGTCAACATTATCGGCAACGGTGTTGCGCTCGACATTGAAAAGTTTGCAAAAGAGATTGAATCAGTCGTAAATGCAGGCGTGCCGAAGCCGAAAATTCTTGTCAGCGAGCGAGCTCAGATGATGATGCCCTTCCATATTCTTCTAGATACCTACGAGGAGGAGCGCCTTGCGCAAAGGCAGTTCGGCTCAACAAAAAGCGGCATTGCGCCCTTTTACTCTGACAAATACGCTAAAATCGGATTTCAGGTCAGTGACCTTTATGACGAGGAACACCTCAAAGAAAAGCTAAACAGAGTCTGCGAAGTCAAAAATCTGTTGCTTGAGCATGTTTATCACAAGCCTCTGCTTAATCCCGACGATATATTTGCGTCACTTATGAAGCACAGGGATATAATTGCGCCCTATGTTAGCGATACTGCAAAATATCTCAGGCAGGCAGTGAGAGAGGGTAAGAACATACTGCTTGAAGGCCAGCTCGGCTCTCTTAAAGACCCTGATTTCGGGATATATCCTATGACCACATCCTCCTCAACCCTTGCGGGCTACGGTGCAGTCGGCGCAGGAGTGCCGCCTTATGAAATAAAAGAAATAATTGCGGTTACAAAAGCATATTCAAGCGCAGTCGGCGCAGGCGAGTTTGTGAGCGAAATTTTCGGTGAAGAGGCCGCTCAGATGCGTGAGCACGGCGGGGATGCAGGCGAATACGGAGCTACCACAAAGAGGCCCAGAAGAATGGGCTGGTTCGACTGTGTTGCCACACGCTACGGCTGCGAGGTTCAGGGAGCGACTCAGGCGGTGCTCACGGCAATTGACTGCCTTTCATATCTCGACGAAATCAAGGTCTGTGTAGCATATGATATTGACGGCGAGATTACAAGGGATTTCCCCGTAACATCAAAGCTCAAGAAAGCTATGCCCGTTTATAAAACCCTGCCCGGCTTCAAATGCGATATCAGGGGAATAAAGGATTTTGACAAGCTGCCCGAAGAGGCGAAAAATTATGTTGTTTTCATTGAAAAAGAAATAGAAACTCCCATAACAATGGTATCAAACGGTCCTCGCCGGGAGGAGATAATTTTCCGAAATATCAGATTCTGATTTAAAGAGGGGATATAAGTGTTTGAGAAAAATGCGGTCATTCTTTTTCAGGGCGACAGTATTACGGATGTCGGCAGGAGCAGGGAGGATGATAAAAAGCTAGGCAAAGGGTATCCATCAATTGTAAAAAAGCAGATTGATGATATGTGCCCCGAACTCGGCATTAGGGTGGTTAACAGGGGTATAAGCGGCAACAGGGCAATTGACCTTGTGAGTCGCTGGCAGGAGGACTGCATTGACCTTAACCCCGACTATGTGAGCATTCTCATCGGCGTAAACGACACATGGAGAAGATACGACCGAAATGACCCGACAAGCGACAGTGACTATAAGGAAAGATACAGATTCATCATTGAGGAAACGCTCAAAAAGACACAGGCGAAAATTCTACTGATGAACCCCTTTCTGCTCGAGGTCAGTCAAAAGGTAACACAGATGAGAGATGATCTCAAGGGCAAGCAAAGGGCAGTTAAGGAATTGGCAGACGAATATAATCTTAATTTCCTTGACTTGGATTTTGCTTTTAAAGTGGCGTCACTGTTCAAAAACAGTACATATTTTTCACAAGACGGAGTTCATCCCACAAAAAACGGGCATAAGCTCATTGCAAAGCTTTGGCTCGAGGCGTGGGACGAGTAGGATAAGAAAAAAACAGGCTGCCCGATGCGGCCTGTTTTTCATATTATCTCAATCTCCAGCCCTTTCATGACAGCAAGTGCTTTTTTATGGAGACGGGCGTTTCCGCTTGCCGTGCAGGAGGAGTCAACAACTATCCTTGCCTGCGGCAGTGCAGTTTTTGCCAGCACTGCGTTTGAAATAACACATATATTTGAAACCAGCCCGACTATTTCTACATTATCATATTCTCCGACTCTCAGGCAATCAGCAAGCTCCAGACTGCCGTAGGAGGCCTTTTCGAAAATACGCCTTGCATAGGAGAAATACCTTGAAACCTCCTGCGGCGCACCTAAGAATTCGCCCTCCCTGTCAGGCTCAGCTGTTACGGTATAGGCGACACCACTGTCAAGAGTGAAAAACAAGTCGGCATTTTCGGCAATGCATTTATTTATTTTTTCCGTTACTCGGTTTTTCATTTTTTCGGCGGGTTTTATGCCGAGACAATCACCTATATATTTGACTTGAAAATCCACAACAACAAGTGCTTTTTTCATTGAAATACCCCGAAATTGATGTTTTGGTCTGTAGGCAGTTATTATTTGCACTGTTTTGTTAAACATTCAAAAAGCAGGGCAAGCTGATTCATTTGCAGGCTCTCTGCTCTGGTATTTTCACTCATGCCCGCTTCTCTCAACGCCGCCGTCACAGCCTCCTTTGGCAGGGAAAGCCCGGAGCTCAGTGCGTTTGCCGCTGTTTTTCTTCTTTGGCCGAATGACGCACGGATAAATCGGAAAAACTCCTTTTCGTCATGAACCTCGACGGGGGGCTTATTTCTAATATCAAGCCTTATAACTGCGCTGTCAACATTCGGTGCGGGCATAAAAGAGCCCCTTGAAACATTGAAAAGGAGGCTCGCCTGCGAATAGTAATTGACTGCGGCAGTCACCGCCCCCGCCTGACGGCTTCCGACCTGAGCCGTCAGCCTCAATGCCGCCTCTCTCTGCACCATAACCGTTATGCTTTCAACAGGCAGCCTGCTCTCGAGCAGGTGCATAATTACCGGAGAGGTTATATAATAGGGCAGGTTTGCGCATACGGCGACTTTTAAGGAACCGAAGTGTTCTTCGATAATTTTTCGCAAATCCACCTTCAGAACATCGGCGTTTATTACCTTGATATTGTCAAAATCACTCAGGGTTTCGTTTAACACAGGCATAAGGCGGCTGTCAAGCTCAATGCAGACAACCTTTTTTGCCCTCTTTGCAAGCTCTGAGGTCAGCACACCTATCCCAGGCCCGATTTCAATTACGCCCGTTTCATCGTCCACACCGCTTTCGAGGGCCATTCTCGGGCAGACGGTTGGGTTAATCAGAAAATTCTGCCCCAGCGATTTTGAGAATCTAAAGCCGTGCCGGCCGAGAATATCCCTGATAACCCCGATGTCGGATAAAGAATTCATATTTTTCTCCCAAAAATTGATTGATTTTTTTTGCAAATAATTTATAATACAATATTGTAATGCATTGTGGAGGTATATACATGAAAATTTTGGTTACAGGTGGAGCGGGCTTCATAGGCTCTCACACCTGTGTCGAGCTACTTAATGAAGGATATGAAGTTATTATACTTGATAACTTATGCAACAGCAATAGCGAGGCATTGAAAAGAATAAAAGAGATAACCGGAAAGGGCTTCAAGTTCTACGAGTGCGACATAAGGGATTTGGAGGGGCTTGAGGAAATTTTTGATGAAAACAAAATAGATGCGGTGATACACTTTGCGGGGCTCAAGGCTGTGGGCGAGAGCTGCAAAAAGCCGCTTGAATACTATAACAACAATGTTTACGGTACGCTTGTCTTATGTGAAGCAATGAGAAATGCCGGCTGCAAAAGAATTGTTTTCAGCTCCTCCGCAACCGTTTACGGCGTGGATAATACTTCACCTCTGCGCGAGGATATGAAGGCAGGCGGCACAACAAACCCATACGGCAAAACAAAGCTTTACATTGAGAATATACTCAACGACCTTTGGCTTTCGGAAAAGGAATGGAGCATTTCCCTCCTGCGTTATTTTAACCCGATAGGTGCGCACGAAAGCGGCAGAATCGGTGAGGACCCAAATGGTATACCCAACAACCTTTTGCCCTATGTTTCTCAGGTTGCTGTCGGCAGGCTGCCGGAGCTTCATGTTTTCGGCAATGAGTACGACACGCCGGACGGTACGGGAGTGCGTGATTATATCCATGTGGTTGACCTTGCCAGAGGTCATGTCAAGGCGTTGGAAAAGCTTTTTAAGGGCAACGGGGTGGAGATTTATAACTTAGGCACGGGCAAGGGCTACAGTGTGCTGGAAATTGTCCATGCCTTTGAAAAAGCCTCGGGCAGAAAAATCAAGTATGTCATTGAGCCGAGAAGGCCGGGCGACATTGCCGTCTGCTTTTCGGACCCGTCAAAGGCAAAGCGGGAGCTGGGCTGGGAGGCACAATACGACATATCAAAAATGTGCGAGGATGCATGGCATTGGCAGAAAAATAATCCAAACGGATTTAAGGAGGACATATGAAACAAAACGAGATTTGTAAATGCGCACAATGGGTAGCTCCCGCAGAGGGCTGCTTTCAGCCGTACATCAGGGGCGAATTCTTAGCCGATAATGCCCAAACCGCTAGGATTACTATCTGCGGTCTCGGCTTTTTTGAGCTTTACATCAACGGCAAAAGGGTTAATGAGGATTTGTTTGTTCCCGTCTGGTCGGACTACTGCGCTCACCCTACCCTTGAAAAAAACCGTCTTCTGGAAGTAAACACCTCACACAGAATCTATTGCGTCAGGTATGATATTTCCGCCTATGTCAGGCAGGGGAGGAATACAATCGGTGTCCTGCTCGGCGGCGGATGGTTCGAAAAATATGATTACGGCTCAAGGGCAAAGCTCTGCTATTTTATTGAGATAAATCAAAAAAACGGTGAAAAGGCATATGCATATTCCGGCAAGAAGCTCAAATGGAAGCAAAGCTACATAACCTCCAGCAAAATAATGCGCGGTGAAACACATGACTACCGCCTTTCAACCGAAAATTGGCTTGCGGACGATATTGACCTTTCGGGCTGGGAGGATGTTGAAATCATCCCCTCTCCTGAATCGGATTATTATATACAGGATTGCCCGACTGATAAGATAATAAGATATATTGAGCCAAAGCTTGTTAAGAAGTTTGTTGATTTCAGCATCTACGATATTGGCGAAAACACCACGGGCTGGCCTATAATTAAAATCCCCGCAATACGGGGCAAAAAGGTTAAAATAGGCTATTCGGAGGAATTAAAAGGCACCAAAAACCTCTATACCGACACAATGGGAGAAAAGCATTGGGATATTTATATCGGTGACGGCAAGGAGCGTGAATGTCACCCTCACTTTTTGTGGCAGGCTTATAGGTATTTTTCGGTGCCCAACTGTGCAAAGGTGACTAAATGCGCCGTCATTCATGCCGATGTTGAGGTTTCGTCCTCCCTTGAGAGCAGCAATAATATTATCAATTGGCTCTATGATGCATTTGTCAGGACTCAGCTTTCCAATATACACTGCTCCATTC
>JAAZFZ010000083.1 GCA_012511485.1 Clostridiales bacterium
ATGTTGAATATATTGAGATTTGTGGTATAATTTTCTTATGATGTGGTTTGATTAATAATAAGTAACAGTGTATTTTTCACCTTGTCTGCTGTTTCGGCATCAAAAGGGCAATTAAAAAGCAAACAAATAATATGAGGATATAGCCATGGATGATGATACGTTTGTAAATATTCCTTTGCGCGTGAAGGTTCATAGAGCATTATTAATAATTGGCACAGTGCTGATTATTCTAGTGTTGTGTTACATAGCTTTGAGCATTTTTCTTCAGAGAAATGTCGTTGTTAAAGCGCCTGAAAGTATCAGTGTAATAACCGATGAGAATGTAACCCTTGAAGCTGCCGGCGAGTCATGGTTAAAAACATATTTAGAGCAACACTGCCAGAATTTTATTAAGTACACCATGAAAATTGTGGACTACAGCATTGATAAAACTGAAATTCTAGAGAGCGGAACAAATAAAGTTCTTAAAATTGATTTTACTGTTATTCCAAAGACAAGATTTACATCCTATTTTCTCACTTGGGGAGATTATGATAAGAAAGAAAAAACGGTTGAATGTCAATGGGTTATTACTATGACAACAATCAGGCACGAAAACGGGGAGATTGAATACTGTTGCTACCAAAAGCAAAACTATTCACAATACGAATCCCCAAATGGGTTGCAGGATGTCAACAGCTACGATGAGAAGAAATTCGAACCCATAACAGGCACTCAGATTAATTCAAACGGCAGTTTTTATACGATAATAGATAATAAATGCTCTGTTAGCTATGACGGGGGAGCAACCTGGATTGAGGTGCCAATATCGGTTGAAAGGTTGCTGGATTCCAATCAAGATAATAGCGCCGACAACAGCATTCAGGAGGGTAGCTTCATAATTGAGCCTAAAATAACTGCATTTTTTTTCGGCGGCACTGAGGAAACAAAGCTTTCATGCATTTATTCTCACGATGGCGGCACAACATGGTCTACTTCTCTGATAAATGACAAAATAAAAAACGTAAGAAAAAAGTTTTGCTGTTTTGTAAACGCGCATATAGGTTATGCAGTTATTTCTTTTGATAAAAATGAAAACGGAGAAAATCAGATGATCTACAAAACATCTGACGGAGGAGCAAACTGGAAAAGAACCGGCTCCGGTCCGAGCACCTCGGAACTTACAGACTGCTGTTTTTTTGTTAACGGTCAAGGCTTTTTCTGTTATGAATATGTTGAGGGAAAGAGAATTAATTTTTTCCAAACCGCTGATGATGGCAGGAGCTTTGCAGAGATTCCATTGCCGGTCAACAAAGACCTTGACGGTGTTTTTAATAAGCCTGAGGCACCCTATATGGAGGGCAAAAGGTATTATCTTAAAATAGGTCAGGATGAAAGAAGCAATTATCTCGGGGGGAATGTCAAAGCACTGTTTGTTTCCGAGAATGGCGGCAGTGCATGGAAATTTGTAGGAATTGTCGACAGCTAAGTATATATATAATTATAATAAGGCTGTATCAACGCTCCAAAACTGGAGTTGAGTTGATACAGCCCCTTTGTAAATCTGAAACGCCTGACAAAGCCCACTAAAATCCAGATTATTGCAAGGCAGTATCTCCAGCTCTTTTTATGTATTAATGCTTAATTCGTTTGTCTATGCTGTAATTATACTACTGGAATACAATGAAAAATACAATTATTGACAAATTAATTGAGGACAATTATACTGAAAATACAAAATAAGTAAAGAGGCGATATGATGAAAGTGTTCATGAAAACAGTAGCCCTTACAGTTTGTGGCACCATACTGTTAACCTCAACTTCTTATTCATCTTCCGCTAAGGCTTCAATTAATGGGGTTGACTATAAAATTCTAAGCCCGTATGAACAGGTGGATTGGGCAAGTGTAAAACAATGCAAGACTAACCTCCACTGCCATACAATAGTCAGCGATGGAAACAATAACTTCTCAGATATGATTGAAAAGCACTATGCCCTCGGCTACGATTTTCTTGCAATAACCGACCATGCTACCGTTGACTATAGCTGGACAGATGTCAACTCCAACTCTGTTTTTTCTGTTGTTGCAAAGTTCAAACGTCTGAACCCTTTCTTGAAGCCGAAAGGACTGTCAGAAAAAAGATATCAGCAGATTACTCAAGGTCAGGGGAGGGGCGGCAGAGGTATGCTCCGTGTGCCATACGGGATAGAAAACAATGCCGCTTCGCTTAACAACACTCATGTAAACAGCTGGTTTGTGGATTATGGCGATGGTGCATACGGCGGAACAAGTGACTATGAAACGGTGCTTAAAGGCGTTGAGCAATTAGGCGGTCTCTCGGTAATCAATCATCCGGGCGAATATACAGGCACAAAAAAGGAGAAAAGCGCTGACTCTGCATATAATTCCGATTACTCCTACTACATAAAGAAGTTTGCGAATTTATTACTAAAATATAAGTCGTGCATAGGTCTTGATGTCAACAGCATGGGTGACTACGCAACAAAGTATGACAGAAAGCTATGGGATGCTATGCTCAAAAACTGCATCCCCGCAGGGAGGAATGTTTTTGCCATTGCAACCAGCGATGCTCACGGCGATAACAAGCTCGATTCCGGCTTAACAGTTCATTGCCTTGAGGATAAAACTATTGAGGATTTAAGAGCGTCACTCGAAAACGGCACTTTTTTTGCCCTAAGTCGACATATAATGAATGAGCAAGAGCTTGCATTGATAGGCGAGGCGATAGGTGAGTGTTTAGGCTCGCAATGGGTCGCCGCCGCTGATGCTGAGTTCCCGAAAATTAACAGCATTATTGTAGATGAAGAATCAGATGCTATTACCATTTCCGCTTCCCATGCAAAGCTTATCCGCTGGATTGCTGACGGTGAGCAGATAGCAACGGGCGAAAGGGTTGACCTTGACGACTATTCTGGCAGAGTCGGCAGCTATGTCAGGGCAGAGGTTTTCGGTGACGGAGGAGTTCTTTATACACAGGCCTTCGTGCTTCAATATCAGGACGCACCCGAAGCAGAAAGCATGGGCTTTTTCTTTGACTTTGGGAATATACTCGCCTTTCTGCGCAGAGCCCTTCTCAGCCTGTTTGATAGCTGATTGATTTATTTTTCTGCATTATGTGCCTTATGCGGCATATTATTATAGTACCTCTTTAACTGGCAAAAAATTAGGGCGTACCGATTTAGGTACGCCCTGTTTATTGATTATTACTGAATACTTGTCTTAATTATTCCGCTGCATTTTCGACTGTTACCTCTTCATCTTCTAGATTGGCGTTTTCTCTCTTTTCACCAATGCTCAGCAGAAGATTAAGAATAATGCCGAATACTGCGGCACCCGCTATGCAGGGGATACCGTTTGAAAAGCCCGGAAACGGAATGTTTCCGCCAAATCTATATTGACCGCCGAGGCCAATAATAACTATTGATGCAATAACGGCTATGTTTTTTGACGAGAACATATCGGTCTTTTTGTCTATCATAATTGCAATACCCTGTGCTGCAATTGCACCGAAAAGATAAATTTCAAGCCCGCCGATGACAGCGGTCGGTATTGCGTAAATGCCCTGAATGAGGGGAGTGAAGCACGATACTATCATTGCGATTATTGAAGCCGCTACAAGCACCGGCACAGAAAAGACCTTTGTAATTGCCATTGTGGAAATATTCTCACCGTAGTTTGTTCCGGCAGGTCCACCTATTAAGCCGGTAATCATATCACCGATACCGTCGCCAATAAGGTTACGGTCAAGCTTGCTGATAAGGTCATATTTGCCCTTACCCTTCCTTCTGGCAACATCATTGACATAGATGTCAAGCTGATACATATGTGCAGTGGATTCGGGGATTGTTGCAATTGCTATTGGCATGATTGCTATGACAGCCTCCAAAGCAAATCTGGGAATTGAGAAGGAGGGCAATGCGAAAATTGAGCCGTTGCCGAGAGTCCAGGAAGAAGCGGCAACAACTGCCTGTGTATCCATTGAGTCAAAAAGGTTGGCTCCTGCTGCAAACCCGCCGGTGGCATATATGATGAATGCAGAAATGCACCCAACGCCTGCACCGAGCAGCAGAGGAAGCTGACCAAGGAAGCCCTTTAGATATCTTGAGAAGAAGATTGTCGAGAGAAGTGTTGCAAGTGAAACAATCCAGATGTTGCCTGCATTACCCGTGAAGCTGGCAGGGGCAGTATACGCATCTCCGAGTGCGTTGCCTGCAAGAGTCAGGCCGATTATCATTGCCACAGGGCCGGTAATTGTCGCAGGAAGAATTTTTTCAACTGTCTTTGGCCCTGAAAATCTCACAAGAAGACCTGCAGCTATCGACACAAGACCGGACATTACAATGCCGAACTGTGCATATTCAATGGCAGCTGTGGGCAGGGTTGCAATCTCACCGGCCTTCCAAGCTAAAACCTGTGTGGCAGATGTGGGGTCAAGCTTTGCCAAAATGGCATCACTCGTAACAAGGCTGGCAATAGCAGTCAGGTAAGCGAAGCTTGAACCATAATAGAGTGGAATTTTCTTGCCCGTGACAAGAATAAAGCAAATTGTTGCAAGACCGCTGGCGAAAATTGTTGTCGAAACCTGAAAGCCCGTGATAAGTGCAACGGTAACTGTTGCAGGGAACATAACTATTACCTGTTGGACCGCATAAAGGAACAGCTTGAGAAATGGCGGACGCTCATCAGGCAAATAGCCGATTGTCTGTTTTTTCATCGACATTTTACTTATCTCCTTCTCAATTTTTTAGGTTTAGTATTTTTCTCTACAAAAGCCCAAAAAATAATATCATTCTACTTTATACAATGCAATAAAAAATCATATTCTTAACACAATCTTAACACAAATATTGTTTCTTATACATTTTTCAAAACAATTCACCGCATATGAAGGCTGTTTTGTATTTATACTGTTTATTACTCCGATTTATTTATGGCTTAATGCACTTCAGTTAACACTATCCGAAAAAATTAACAAATAATTCTTGACAAACACAAAAACGAATAATATAATAGGTGTGATATCTAAGATATCACACATGACCATTTGACAAACGGAGGGGTGATATGCTAAACATTGATAAAAGGAGCAGAGTCCCCATCTACGAACAGGTCAAGAATCAAATAATAATGCTCATTAGATTAGGGGTGTTCAAGCCAAACTCTCAGCTCCCCTCAATCAGGAGCGTTGCTCTTGATACAGGGTTGAATGTCAACACCATCAAGAGGGCTTTCTCAGACCTTGAAGCGGATGGCGTGATTTATTCTCTCCCCGGCAGGGGTAGTTTTGTCAGCAGCACAGGCATAAAGAACAAAAATATTTTTAAAAAAGCGATGGATGAAGTTAAAGCCTCTGTCGAAAACGCAAAAGTAAAAGGCATTCCACAAGAAGAATGTATTAAGCTAATTGAACAAATCTATAGTCAAAAGGAGGAATAGTATGATTGATGTAATTAGTGTTACAAAAAAATACGGCGATTTCACTGCTATAAAAGACCTGTCTTTCCATGTTGAAAAAGCTTCAATTTACGGGCTGGTCGGCTATAACGGTGCAGGCAAAACAACCCTTCTTAAAACAATGGCGGGCGTTTTTAAGGCGGACTCAGGAGAAGTTAGGATGTTTGGCGATAATGTTTTTGATAATCCTGCAGTTAAGCAGCGTGTATTTTATGTGCCTGATGATTTATATTTCAAATTTAACGCAAGTATGGAAAGAATGGCTAAATTCTATAGAAACTATTATCCGAAATTCAGCATGAGCACCTTTGATAAACTATCTGAGCTTTTCGGGCTCGATAAAACAAAAAAGATTAATGGCTTTTCAAAAGGTATGCAGAGGCAGGCAGAAATGGTGCTTGGTATGTCCACACTGCCGGATATCCTGCTGCTTGATGAGAGCTTTGACGGGCTCGACCCGGCAAAAAGGAACATGGCAAAAAAGCTTTTGCTTGAATATATGGTGGAGAAGGGCTGTTCAATAGTGGTATCCTCACACAACCTGCATGAGCTTGCCGATATCTGCGACCATATCGGGCTTATCAACGGGCAGAGGATAGTTATTGACTGCTCTGTTGATGAAATGAGCGGCAGCCGCTGCAAATTCAGGGTCATTTTTGACAGAGATGTTGAGCAAAGCGAGTTTGAAGGCATTAATATTAAGCGCTTCTCAAAAGAGGGCAAGATTATTAACCTTACTGCTGAAGGCGATAATGACACGGTTGAAGAAAAGCTCCGTTCTATGTCACCTCTGCTCGTTGAAAAATTCCCGCTTTCGCTTGAAGAAATTTTTCTTGAAGAAATGGAGGATACGGAGTATGACCTTACAAAAATCTTTGAATAAAACCTTCAGGTATACTTTCTTTTCAGCTATCAAGAGTTATTTTTATATTCCTCTTATTGGCCTTGCAATATTAACCTTTTCAATTCCTGTTTCTTCACTTTATATTTTAAAATCTCTTGTTGAATCTTATAAAGCGGAGTCAACTCCCCAAAATGTGCTCAAGATTTCTGATTTTTATAAGTATTGCATATTTCGAGGCAGTGAAATGGGTTCATACGCCGACCTAATGATAAGGGTTTGTATTGTAATCCTATCTGTAATTCTTGCCGTTATGCTGTTCAGATTCATTACCAGCAAGAAAACCGTCAATGTATATTTCAGCCTTGCCATCACAAGAAAAAACCTTTTCATGTCAAACTTCTTTGCAGGCATTGTGATGTTGTTTGTTGTTATTTTCATCCCGTTTTTCAGTACTGCCATTATTAACGCTTCAATTATCGGCTCAAGCAGGGAGTTATGGTTAGCAACAATTTATTATATATTAAATTATTTTGTCCTTGCCTTGATTTCCTTCGGCATATCTGCTGTAGTTATCAGCGTTGTGGGCACGGTTGCGGAAAGTATTGTGTTCTCGGGAACGGTTATAACATTTACATCCATATTCTTCTTCTGTATGGAAGCACTGATGAATATTTTTGTTTGGGGATCACCGTATAACAACTTTATTTATAACAGTGGTGCATCTCTGAAATTAATATACCAGGCATCTAACCCAGTTTTGTTCGGACGAAGCAGTGCTTCTTCACTGTGTGAATTAAGAAGAGATGGTCTAAAAT
>JAAZFZ010000084.1 GCA_012511485.1 Clostridiales bacterium
CGGCGGGAAGGCAGGCGGCAATATCGCCCTTATGTTCGAGCTTGCCCGCAAGGACGCATAGCTTATCTCTGCATTCAGCATGAGAAAAGCAGACACCGTCCTTTTCGAATCTGACGGTAACGGCAGGCACACAGTCAAGCCGTGTTTCGTAGCTCTCATTGACCTCGGACAAACTGACTCTTGAAAGCTCCTCGCCGTTTTTATATATTACTGCCTGCAAACTCCCTGTTGAAAAATGCCGAGGAAGAAGAAAAGCGCAGCAGGCAAGCAGGATTATCAATATTAGAAATATATCGGCTTTTTTTATAAGCTTATTCATATTGCTGCCTTTAACCGGTAATCGTCATTTTCAAGAGCAAAGCTCTCTTTGAGCCCGCCTGTAACGGCTATGGATTTATCCTCAAAAATAAAGACTGCCTGTGCGTTGTATTTTTCGATAAGAGGGAGGCTGCTTTCGTAGCCAAGGACAAAGCAGGCAGTTGAAAGTGCGTCACTGAGCAAGCCTGAATCACAAACTATTGTAACGCTGACAAGCCCGCTCTCCGCCGGATATCCTGTCTGCGAGCTGAGGATATGGTGGTAGGTTTTACCCTCAAATGTGAACACCTTTTCATAGTTCCCCGAGGTGGAAACGCAGGCGGCCTTTGTCTTGATTATCCCTAAATAGTCGTTTGCATCGCCTGAGGGGTTTCTGATTCCGACATCAAAATCCCCCGCCCCATGCAGCATTATACTGCCGCCGACAGAAATAACCGCCCTCTTGAGGTCATGCTTTCGGGCAATTTTTCTCGCCTCATCGCAGGCAATCCCCTTGCCTATAGCTCCCATATCCAGCATCTGCGTTGCAGGAATTCTGACCCTGTTGCCGGAAATATAAACATTTTTTGCGCTGACGGTTTTTAGTGCATCGTCTATTTCGCTCTGTGTTGGGACTCGGGCAGTGTCGCTACCGATACCCCATAGCTTAGTCACAGCGCCGATGGTAATGTCGAGGGCATAGTTGCTTGCGCGGCAGACCTCGAGCGTTGCGCCTAACCACAGAGCAGTTTCACTGCTCACCTCAATAAGGGTGCCGGATTCGGTATTAACCTTATATATATCGGAGGAGGAAACATTCATCGACAGGTTATTGTTTTCAATGCGGCTTATTCTGTCAACAATATTCTGGGCAGCCTGAGGCGCCTGTTTGCCTATGAGCTTCTGAGATACTACAGAGCCCATTGCAATGTCATTTTTGGTGTATTCGCTGCTGCCTCTTAAATAATCAAGCGTGACAAGACCTGCAAGTGCAACCGTAGCAATAACAATGATTAAAGGCAGCCATTTGGACTTGCTTTTGTTTTTGTCTGCCAAAGACTTCACCCCTGTTTCAATGCACAAAAGTTCATGTTATATTCTACAGTATTCTGATAGAACATTCAACAAGCCCCCTATTAAATAATTAACAATTATTCGTGTATATTTTAGACAATTGTGCTATAATTATTTCAAACTGTATATATTTGGAGGTTGCTGCATGAAAATGGATTTTTTTATGCCAACAATGCTTATAAGCGGCAGAAACTGTGTTATAAATAACTCCTCGATGCTCTGCGGGCTGGGCAGAAAATGCCTGATAATTACAGGCGGCTCATCGGCAAAAAAAAGCGGCGCTCTTGACGACCTTGTCTGCGCACTCGAAAAGGAAGGGACAGCTCATGATGTTTTCACCTCGATTGAGCCGAATCCGCTGATTTCCTCATGCCACAGTGCAGGCGTTATGGCAAGGGAAACAGGGGCTGATTTCATTGCCGGAATTGGCGGAGGCTCAGTCCTTGATGCGTCAAAGGCAATTGCAATATATGTCGCCAACGGCGACTTGAAGGATGAGGATATATATAAAAGGGAATACACAAAAAGCCCGCTGCCCGTGGTTCTCATAGGAACAACGTCAGGAACAGGGAGTGAGGTCACCGGCGTATCTGTTCTCACTCGGGATGATAACGGGCGAAAAAAGAGCATTTCAGGAGCAGACTGCTATGCAAGGCTCTCCTTCCTCGATGCAAAATACACTCATTCGCTGCCCTTTGATGCAACCGCTTCAACCGCTCTCGATGCTCTCGCCCACACTGTTGAGGGCTGGTTCGGGCCGAGGATGAATGAAACTGCAAAGCTCTTTGCGGTCAAAGCAATGCATCTGCTTTGGGGCAACATAAAATTTCTAGGCAAGGAAAAATGCCTGCCTGACGAAAAGCAGCGAGAGGAGCTCTATTTTGGCTCAATCTATGCGGGGCTTGTGATAAACTCATGCGGGACGGGCTTCCCCCATCCTCTGGGCTATGTCCTGACTGAAGGCTTTAATGTTCCGCACGGAAAGGCCTGTGCTGCCTTCATGCCTAAATTCCTTGAAAGGGCTGAAAAATTCGAGCCTGAAAAGCTAAATGAGCTTCTTGAAACGGTGAGCGAAACAAGGGAGAGCTTTTCGGCTGCGGTTAGCCTGCTCGAAGACCTTCACGGAATAAAAATCTCAAGGCAGGAGGCGTTCGAGTATGCAAAACGCTGGGATAAAATACCAAAGAATTTTGAGGCTTCCCCCGGCGGGCTGACACAGCAGGAGGCGGCTGAAATATTGGCGGAGGTTTTTTAATAAGCCTTAAATCAAACTAAGCTGTCGATATTTTTGAGAATATAGCCTGCGCTCATAATCGCACGCTCAAAAATGCCGTCGGGAATATCTCTTGAAACATTGACAAACGCTTTCTTTTCATTCAGGTTAACCGAAACATCGGTTACACCCTCAACTCCCGAAATAGCACTAAAGACCTGATTTTTACTCGTTTCGTTCATCATGCCGTCAATGGTCAGTGTTTTTTTCATGTTGTAAATCTCCTCAATTTATAACTTGAACTGCCATTGATATTATTCCCATAATTTGTGCTTTTTATTTTCATGTTGTAAATTTATTGCCTTGGTAGCAATTTTTTTGCAAAATTCGCTGTCATGCTCCACAAACTGAATTGTCGGCTCGTATTTGAGCAAAAGCTCCTCGATTTGCATTCGGGATATTACATCTATGAAATTGAGCGGTTCGTCCCAGATATACAGGTGTGCTTTTTGCAAAGGCTCTTTGCGATTAGCACCTTCTTTTTCTGACCCTGACTCAAGGCGACTCGCCCCTCTTGATATTTTATACTTTTGGTGTTAAAATTAGTCGTTGCAAAATACATCCGCCCGTAGCACAGTCCGGATAGTGCAGCAGATTCCGATTCTGAAGGTCGGGGGTTCAAATCCCTCCGGGCGGGCCAGAATATTTGTTGAAAGAAGTCGTTTGGGCGACTTCTTTCGTTTTGCATGGTAAAATAAAAAAAGCTTTGTGAAGCGTATTAAGCCCTCAAAAACGGAAAGAGGATGAATTGTAAAAAAGCGGATTATTGAAAGCAATGCATTTTTTTGTTAACTCTTTACACAAAAACCCTGTCGAATTTCTTCGGCGGGATTTTTTCTTATCACTTACGCCCCTGCATTGAATTTGTAGCCGAAGCCCCAGACTGTTTCAATGTAATTCTCATAGGGGTGGATATTAACACGCAGGGTTTTTATGTGGGAGTCGACTGTTCTGTCCATACCGTCATAATCAATGCCCCAGACCTCGTTGAGCAGCATATCACGGGAGAACGCCTTGTTCGGGTTCTGAGAAAGAAAGCTCAGCAGGGCATATTCCTTGGGTGTGAGGTTTACCTGCCTGTCGTCAACATAGACTGCTCTAGACACTGTGTTGATATAAAGCCCACCGAATGAGATTTTTCTCGGCCCTCTGCGCTCGAGCTCTCCGCACCGCCTGAGCAGTACCTCCGCTTTGCGCATAAGTATAGGCACTGAAACGGGTTTAGGCAAATAATCGTCCGCTCCGGTTTCATAAAAGCTCACAATATCCTCCTCGCTGCCGTCCTCACCAATAATTATCAGCGGGATATCCGAAACCTTCCTTATCTGACGGCATACGATTTTTCCGTTTAATTCGGGCAGGCGGGCATCGAGAATAACCAGATTATAGTCATTTCGGCGAAACAGCTTAAGGGCGGCAATCCCATCTGCCGCCTCGTCGCAAAGATACCCTTTTGCCATTATTTTGCTGCTAATTGCACTCCTTATGTTTTTGTCAATGTCAACCACGAGCAGACGGATACTATCCATAACTCTACCCCCAATATGTGCCTTCCCATTTATTCTACAATAATTAATTGTTTATTTCAACAAAATATTCATGGGAGCCGCACCTGCATGGCACGGCTCCCATGAACTTTTAATGGAGGCTTTTTCTTATTTGTCGGTATAATCTGAAACGACCTTTTTAAGGATATCGACTGTTTCCAGCACATTTGCAAGCTCTTTTTTAAGCCTGTTGTTATCTGCCTCGAGAGCGAGTACACGCACGGATTCAAGCTCCTCGCGCACACGCCCGCTTGCTGCCTCCCTGCCTGCAGGCTCTGAGGCAGACTTGCGTTTTTCATCCTGCTCAAGGGTTTCGATTGTAAACCTTTCATCGGTCAGCTCGTTGAACTTGCCCCGCTTGACATATTCGGTGTGCAGAAGCGTATGTGACATATGACCGCAGGGTTTGTCGAGAAACTGCTCATAAATTTTAGTTATGTAGGGATTGTCATGGGATTTACGCAGGGTTTTCTGCTCGTCCTCCGTGTAAAGCCCGCCGAGCCTCTTATTTCTGACATCGGGGTCATCACTCCTCGGCTGACCGCCGCCCATTATGCAACCGTTCGGGCAGCCCATGACTTCAATAAAGTGATAGGGAGATTCTCCCTTTGCGATTTGCTCCATTAGCTCCTTTGCGCCCGAGAGCCCGCTTGTGACCGCAACACGAATTGTCACGCCGTCCAGGAATTTATAATCCTCAACAGGGTCTTCAATTGTGATTGCCGCCTCTTTAACGCGGGAGAGCCCGACTATTGGCGTTACATGAAGCCCGTCAAAGGGCAATTCACGGCCTGTGACAAGCTCATAGACAGTTCTCAGTGCTGCCTCCATAACACCTCCTGTCAGGCCGAAAATATCCGCAGCACCCGTGGACATACCTAATGGGCTGTCAAATTCCTCATCCTTGAGATTGACAAAGTCTATACCCATTTCCTTTATCATTGAAGCAAGCTCACGGGTGGTGAGCACGGCATCAACATTCGGATAACCGTAATTCTGCATTTCCTCGCGCTTAATCTCACACTTTTTAGCAGTGCAGGGCATGACGGAAACAACATAGATATCCTTAGGGTCAACCTTTATTTTCTCAGAGTAGTAGGACTTTATCAGGGCGCCCAGCATTGTATGCGGTGATTTGCAGGTTGAGAGATGCTCAAGCTTATCGGGATATGTGTGCTCAATAAATTTTATCCAGCCGGGGGAGCAGCTCGTTATCATCGGGAGAGTTGCCTTGCCGCCTGTCAGGGCATCCTTAACCCTGGTCAGCAGCTCCGTACCCTCCTCAATAATTGTTAGGTCTGCTGCAAAGTTTGTGTCAAAGACATCGTCAAATCCCATTGCATGGAGAGCAGCTGCAAGCTTCCCTGTAACTCGGGAGCCTGCCTCCATCCCGAACTCCTCGCCTATTGCAACACGAATTGCAGGTGCAGTCTGCACCACCACACGCTTACTCTTATCGTGCAGGGCCCCCCACACATCCTGAATGGAATCGGTTTCCTTTAATGCTCCGACGGGGCATACCACCGTACACTGACCGCAGAAGGAACAGTTAACATCGCCTAAAGGCATGCCCATTGCAGGGCTGATAACAGTATCAAAGCCCCTGTTCTGTGCGTTGATAACGCCTACGCCCTGAACCTCATTGCAGACTGTTATGCACCTCCTGCACAGGATGCATTTCGATATATCACGGGTTATTGAAACGGAAATATCCGTGCTGCAGTTCGAGCGTTCACCCTCGAAACGGGTTGACTCAACGCCGAGCGTCCTGCCCAAAACCTGAAGCTCACAGCTCTGGTTGCGGCTGCAGCTCAGGCACTCCTTTGAATGGTCCGAAAGCAGGAGCTCATAAAGAACATTTCTTGCTCTTCTCACCCTTTCGGTGTTTGTGTTCACTACCATACCCTCAGAAACCTTTGTAATGCATGAGGGCATTAGTGTCTTTGCACCTTCAACCTCAACCACGCATATTCTGCAGGAGCCGAACTCGTGGACATCCTTGAGATAGCAGAGATTCGGTATTTTTATTCCGTTCTCACGCGCGGCTTCTATAATTGTTGTTCCATCCCGGGTCTGAATCTTTTTGCCGTTGATTGTTAAATTAACCATATTCGTCATATCGCCTTACCTCCTGTCACAATGCAGGCAGCGCATCGCCTCGGCCACCGCTTTGAGTTTATGGTATCCCAATACAACCTCGTCAAATGAATCCTTGCGGGTCTGCGGGTCAAGCTCCTCTATGGGGAAGCGACCGAGCGCCACGACTTCGTCATCGTCGAAATCCTGCGGAATATCAATCGGCGTACCCTTGTTGAGCTTGCCCTTGCCGCCAAGATATTTATCTATTGATATTGCGGACTGCTTGCCGTCTGCAATAGCCTGAATAACGGTATCCGGCCCGTGTGCCACATCTCCACCCGCAAAAACGCCCTCCATGGTTGTCATCATTGTTTCATTGTCAATGATAAATGTACCCCACGGAGTCACGCCGATTTCGCTCTTTTTGACAAAGGGCAAATCCGAATACTGGCTGACTGCGGGAATAACATTATCAACCTCAATGAAGAAGTTTGAGCCTTCAACAGGTTCCGATTTACGGCGGCCGGTTTTATCAAATTCACCGAGTTTCATTCTTATGCACTCGATTTTTGTCACGCTGCCGCTTCTGTTGCCCAAAAAGCGGACGGGGTTGATAAGCGCCATAATCTCTACGCCCTCGTCAATTGCAGCCTGAACCTCGGTTTTTGAGGCAGGCATGGTATCCCTTGTTCTGCGGTAGAGGATAATAACCTTTTCCGCTCCGAGCCTGAGTGCCGTTCTTGCGGAATCTATTGCCGTGTTGCCACCGCCGATAATAGCAACTGTTTTGCCGAGCTTTACATCCTTATTGAGGTTAACATTCTTCAGGAAGTTTATGCCGTGATAGACACCGCCAAGATTCTCACCGGGAATATTGACCTTCTGCGGAATCTGTGTACCTGTCGCAATGTAAACGGCGTCATACTGCAGGCGAAGCTCCTTAAAGCTGACATCCCTGCCCACCTCCGTATTGAGATGGATATTGACTCCCGCCTGAGCTATGAGGTTTATTTCGTGCGCAAGCACCTCCTTGGGTAGCCTGTATTCGGGTATGCCGAAGGCAAGCACTCCACCCGCAACCGGCTGCGACTCGAAAACATCGACATCATAGCCTATTCTTACAAGGTAATATGCACAGGTGAGCCCCGATGTTCCCGCTCCTATGACGGCAACCTTGCTCCCGTTTTTCGGGAACACAATGTCATTGCTAAAGGGCTTTTCGTTTTTATATGCATAGTCCGCAACAAAGCGTTTAAGGTCGCAGATTGCAAGAGCCTCGTCAACAGTGCGGCGGCGGCACTTGCTCTCACACGGATGTGTGCAGATTCTGCCGCACACTGCCGGGAACGGATTCTCCTGACGGATAAGATTATATGCGTCAATGAATCTCCCCTTTGCAATAAGGGCAAGATAGCCCGGAACATTGACATTTGCGGGGCAGGTGTTTTCACACGGGGAAATGAACAGCTCCGAGCATACACCCGCACGGCAATATTTGTTTTTGATATGCTCCTCATATTCCAGACGGAAGTTCTTAATTGTGCTGAGCACCGCATTCGGTGCAGTCTGCCCCAGACCGCACATAGCAGTATCCTCAATGACATGAGAAAGCTCCTCGAGCAGCTCAATGTCGCCCTCCTCGCCCTTGCCGGAAGTGATGCGTTCAAGAATTTCCAGCATCCTTTTCGTTCCCAGGCGGCATGCTGTGCATTTGCCGCAGGATTCGTCCCTGATGAAATCCATGAAGTAACGGGCAGTGTCAACCATGCAGGTATCCTCGTTCATTGCGATAAGACCACCCGAACCTATTATTGCACCAAGCTCCTTTATGGACTCATAATCAGTGGGTACATTCAGATTGTCGGGTGTGACGCAGCCGCCGGAGGGACCTCCTATCTGCGCCGACTTGAATTTTTTTTCATCCGGTATTCCTCCGCCGATATTGAACAGAATGTCGCCCAAAGGCTTGCCTATCGGCACTTCAATTATGCCGGTATTGACAACATTACCCGCAAGGGCAAAAACCTTTGTCCCCTTACTTTTTTTGGTGCCGATTTGGGAGTACCACTCCCATCCGTTGAGCAGAATCGGCGGAATACTTGCAAGGGTTTCAACATTGTTAATTATTGTCGGCTTTTTGAAAAGACCAGACTGAAACGGGAACGGAGGCTTCTGCCTGGGCTCACCTCTGCAACCCTCAATTGAAGCCATGAGCGCAGTTTCCTCTCCACAGACAAAGGCACCGGCACCTATGCGGATTTCAAGGTCAAACGAAAAATCACTGCCAAAAAGCTTTCCGCCGAGTAGGCCGTATTCCCTTGCCTGCTCAATTGCCGCACCGAGCCTCTCGACTGCAATGGGGTATTCCGCCCTGACATAGATATAACCCATATTTGCGCCGATGGCATAGCCACCGATTATCATGCCCTCAATGACCGTGTGCGGGTCACCTTCAAGCACGCTCCTATCCATAAACGCACCCGGGTCGCCCTCGTCGGCATTGCAGACTATGTATTTTTTGTCACTCTTCGCCTTATAGCCTGCCTCCCATTTGACACCTGTGGGGAACCCTGCGCCGCCGCGCCCCCTTATGCCGGCTTTTTTGACTTCGTTAATTACATCCTCACAGCTCTGCTCCGTTATTGCTCTGGCGGCAGCAAAGTACCCGTTGCCGGCTATGTAGGCCCTTATATCGCCGTAATCCATATTACCGCAGTTCCTGAGAACTATTCTGACTTGCTCCTTGAAAAAATCAATCTCATCGATTTTCGGGATATATTTTTCAAGTGAATGGTCATAAAAGGTATATTCCGTTATAATCTCGCCATTAAGAATATGGCTGTCTATTATTTGTCTTGCTTTTTCGGGTGTAAGGTTGGTGTAGAAAATGCGTTCAGGCAAAATCAACATCACTGGCCCGACAGCGCAGGTACCCATGCAGCCCGTTTCCCTGACAATGGCCTCATCGCTCTTGCCTATCTTTTCTATCTGGGAGATAACGGCGTCCCGCACTGCCCCGCAGTCGGAGGAAACGCAGCCCGCTCCGCTGCAGACAAGAACCTGATAACGGTATTTTGCGGTATTTTTGTTATATTCGGATTTGATTTTTTCAAGGTCTGCTATTGATTTTATCTTTTCTTTGCTCATACCCGTTTCCTCCAATCAGTATTTAGATAGAATGCCGTCAAGCTTATTTGGGTTGACCTGCTTATAAACGACATCATCAATCATTATTGCGGGCGCAAGGCCGCAAGCACCTATGCAGCGGGCGACCTCAAGAGTGAACTTGCCGTCCTGCGTTGTTTGGCCAAGCCCTATGCCCAGAGTATCCTGAAGACATTCAATAATTTTCTTGCCTCCGCGGACATAGCAGGCGGTCCCCAGACAGACACGGATTGTATGCTCGCCCCGCGGAGTTGTCGAGAAGAAGGAATAGAAGGTGACAACACCGGAAACCTCGGATAAGGGTATGCCTGTTTCTTGTGCAATATACTCCTGCAGCTCAAGCGGCAGATATCCGTAGATTTCCTGCGCCAAGTGGAGGATTTGAATTAGCCCCCCCTCCTTTTTCTTGTAAAGGTCAATGACATTGGAAATTTGTTCGAACTTTTTTTCGTCCCCCTGCTTTTCGCAGAGGCATCGGACGGTTTTTTCGCTCACTGTTCAGACCTCCCTTGCAAAACTACACTCCATAACTGAAGTTATCTGTAACATACCAAAAATTTGTTATAGATTAATGGAATTTACAACAAAAATTTCCTATTTTTTTGTTGTTAAAGTTAACTGCGGGGCATTTTGACTCATTTTCTTCACAATTTCATCACAATTTAAAGAAAAAAGACCGCAGCTCCTTATATTGCTGCGGAATGGGAAGATATTTTAAAGTTTTGCACTATGTTGTTTCTTTATTTTCCTGATTTTATTATTTCTTCGGCGGTTTGCATGGAGGCATTGGCGGAATGGTTGGCTGTGAGGGAACCCGACCAACTCTGCATTCAGAGTCACAGTCGTCGGCTGATTTGGTGTCAATTGTACGGGCAGCCGTTTCTGAATTAGTGCTCATACCTATCCTCCTTAAAAATTAATTCAAAATATTTATTTTTTTCCCTTTCGGCATAGTTAACACAGGATGTTTTCTTTGGCAGTGAATCGTCAACGAAAAACTTATAATATGTGTCCGTCCATGCTTTCATATACTTATAGTATCTTTCGTTTACTTCCTCTTCACTGAGCTCACCGCTCGAAATGGGCAGCCAATCCTTTTCAGCCTCAAAATAAATCGGCGTCAGCCTCGATTTGAGCTCGGCTATCTCACTTATGCGCTTTTTATACGGAAGAAATTCATTAATTACGCTGATAACCTGCGATGCGGCAATTATTATTGCCCATACAAAACCGATTTCTTTCCAAATTGCCCAAGAGGCAACCGAAGCGGATGAGCATAAGGACAGCAGGATTTTTATAAATCGTTCTATATTAACGCATCTCGAAAAATGCGCATCGAGGTAAAAAAGTGCAAATTTATATTGAGTAAGATTGTTCCAATATCTTTTTTGCATATATTCCTCCTCGCGTCCTCGGTATCAGCTCCTTCACCTCATTATATGTTGAAAATAAAAAACGAACATAGGTTTGTGTTGTATATTGCAAAACTGTGTTTAAAATTGTAAAAAATAACAGGATTTGAAATCATTTTTGTTGTGTTTATTTGACGAATAACGGGCAAAATAGTATTGCACACAAGAGTGTGCAGAAAATTTCGTTAGGAAATTTCGAGGGTGTATAAAGGTGCGCGTGAGGTTTTAATTAACGCCGTAAGTTTTCGAATCACGCAACTGACTGCCGGAAAAGCATATTAAAGAAATGCGCTAAGTCATTTTTACGGTCGCACCTTTTGAGCCCTCAACTTCGGAGGTGTGAGGGATGGAAACCAAATCTCCAAACCAGAGTATCGGCTGTTCGGTAACATCGTGCAGATATCATTGTGGAGATAAGCAGTATTGTTCACTTGACAAGATTCAAGTAGGCACGCATGAAAAACATCCGAAACAGGAAGAATGCACTGATTGCCAGTCATTTGACAAGAGAGCCTATTAACAAAACAGGTATAAGCCTTCTGGCGAGGCGAGGCGAGACAAATCAAACCTTCCGTTCAGGCTTGTTAGCTGAAAAATATGAGCCTTCGGTGAGGATTGAAAATTGATTCGGCAAGAAACTCTGAAAAAACCGGCGCAGGCCTACTGGTGAGGCTTGTGCCATGTTTTTTGTCATATTAATGTTTGAGATATTCTTCAATAAGCTCTATTATTCTTTCTGTTGAATTGCCGTCACAGGCTCCCACCTGATTATCCCTGAACTTGCCGATTCTTTCTAACGGTGGTTCACTCAATACTCTGCGCACCGTATCCATTAGCTCATCAAAGCCATAAATAACCGGACCGGGCAAATCCTCGGGATATCTTAAATAGAAATCTCTTTCATAGGTATCAAAATCAGGGCAATAGAAAACCGTCGGCAAGCTGAGAAGGGCGGCGTCGAATATAACGCTCGAATAATCCGTGATAATGACATCGGCTACGCACAAGAGCATTGAAGCAGGCTCATAGGTATAGTCCTTTATCCTGTCATAGAACCTGCCCTTTAAAAAGTCCTCCGTCATTACGGGATGCTTATGGATAATGAACAGCTCGTCCTCTGCAAGGCTTCTGTCAAGCTCGCCCCAGTCTATCTGCGGGTTATAGGGGCATTTTTTGCCCGCTTTCTCCCTGAATGTCGGGAAGAAAACTATTATTTTCTTGCCCACTTTCGGATGTCTTTCAAAAAATTTTTCACGCATCCTGCGGCGTTCATCTTCATTGAGCAGCATATCCGTTCTCGGTATTCCCAACGCCTTCACAATATCCTGGCTTATGCCGAATGCATGAGCATAGAACTGCCTGCAGTGCTCAGAGCTGACTGCCACAGTGCTGTACTGCGAATGGGTTTTCAGCTCCTCAAGGCGTGAAAGATTTGACGGAGCGTCAAGCCCGAAGCGTTTGAATGCGCCACCCGCATGCCAGATTTGAATTACCTTCTGCTCAGGGCGAAGCCTGAAAAACCTGAGATATCTGAGGTAGTCATCCGTTACAATTACCTTGCTTGTAAATAGCTGATAATAAATCTTTGGTTTGATAAAAATTGAATGAGGCAGCAAATGGGCATATATGGTTTTTTTTGCGTTAAGCTTGTCATAGACACATTTGCTGTTTTCGAGCAGCTTTCCATTTGCACGAATAGTATAAAACAGAACCTTATTCTTGACGGGAAGGCTGCCCAGAGTTGTTTGGAAAAAGGCGTCTGACATAGAAATTAAAAGCCTTTTAATGACTTTCAGACGGTTTTTGAGCTTTTCCGCTCCCCTTCTTCTAATAATATACTTATTGTAGAGCCCTTTCCATTTTTTCAGGTATTTTGCATATTCCGGGGGGACAAGGGCTTTTTCCTGAGCTATTTCGCCCAGCAGCCTATCCTCACTCTCGGAAAAATAAATACCGCTTGAATCCACCTTTTTGAAATTGGAATTTACATAGAGCCTGTATGCGTCAAGCACCTTATTGTCCGAAAATCTGAATTTAATGCCGAACAGATGAGATACTCTGAAAAGCTTGTTACTCAAGTACAAATCAAGCATGAATTCGGGGAAATCCTCGCTCCTTTGGACATCCCTTCTAGCGGAAAAAGCAAGGGCGCTTGATTTGTATTCCTCAACCTTGCCGTTATAAAAGCGTGAAACGGGTGAAGCTGTAAAATCTATATCGGGCGACTTTGAAATCTCCCCATATAAGTGAGATATACCCTTGAGGTCAATATAAGTGAACCTGTCAAGGAACATGATATACTGCGCACCGGTGGTTTCCAGGCAGGAGTCCTTGAAATGAGCTTGTGTTCCGGCATTGACGAAGCGAACATTTTCGTACTTTTTCCACTTCTTGGGGAAAATTTTGCGCAAATCGGAGTGAACCGCAAGCTCAAATGCGGGGAAGGACTGCCTGTATATATAATCAAGCTCGGTTTCAAGCTGTTCCTTTGTCAGATTTCCGCACACGCAAATGCAGACAACGGGGTTTTGCGCCATCTCTTTCCTTGTAAGGATAAGGGAGCCGTCATTGAAAATGTCACGGTTCCACCTTGCTATTTTCTTATTTGCCTGAACAGTTATTTTGCTGCGAAGCTCTTTCACCGCATCGCTGACAAGCCCGATATCCTCCTCACTCAGCGACCAAAAGCGGCGATAAAAGCGGTGGAATATAATCGTCAGTTCCTTTAGGTAGAGCTGGTCAAAATAGTCATCCTGCAGCTTTAACAGCTCGTCCTTATCAAACTGAGTCCCTGCCTGCTCAATTGCGGTGACAAAGCTTTCATATGCCGCCGCGCGGATAATCTCGTAGGCAGTCAAGTAGTCATTGAGCTGCGCCGAGGCACTGCTGATATCTTTGTCAAGCCCTCTTGCACGGTACAGCATATAGCCCCTGTGTGAGCAGGCAATGCAATTGCATTTAAGTGCAAAGGCCATTGAGAAAACCGCATCCTGTGCAACCCCACAATCCGGCAGGGTAAGCCCTAAGTCTTTGACCTTTGAGTGCCTGAACAACTTATTGGAAAGTGACGGGTTCCAGATTAAGTCGGTGTCGAAGCGGTCCGTCAGCCTCCTGCGGGCAAGCTCTCCGGTGCTTGAAAAGGTATGCCTGCCAAAGGCGTCAAAGCTGCTCATTCTGCCGACTGCCATATCGGCGTTATTCTTTTGGGCAGCGTCGAGCATACTGCTTAAAAACAGCCCGGTATATAAGTCATCACCGTTTAAAAAGGTAACATAGTCGCCCTTAGCCGCTTTTAGCCCCTCATTGCGTGAGGCTGCAAGCCCTTTGTGCTCAATGGTGATTTTCTTAAAACTGGGGTTTTCCTTTACATAACTTTCAATTATCAACGGTGTTGAGTCAGTTGACCCGTCATCAACAATAATAACCTCGAAGCTTTTGAGCCTTTGTTTTTTTAAAGAATCAAGAGTCTGCGGAAGGTATTTCTCCAGGTTATATGCCGTTACAATAACTGAAATTTTCACCTTGCTGCTCCTTTAATAATATTGCGGATAATCAATATCCGAAATTACCCAGTTTATTGTAATATATTAACCGTCATTTTGCAAGATAAAATTGTCCTGCGCCAACCACAAAAAGCCCCGACCTGCAGGCCGGGGCAGTATAAAAACTATTTATTTCTCAACAGCCTTGAAGAATTGGCAACTGTAATTATAAGCATACCGACATCCGCAAGGACCGCCGCCCACATCGGGGCAAGACCAAGCACACCGAGAATAAGAACCACCGCCTTTGCGGCAAGAGAAAAGGCAATATTGAATCTAACTACCGATATTGTTTTTTGAAAAAGCCTCCTTGCCTGCGTGAGCCTGTATAGACCGTCGCCAGTGAGTACCATATCAGCCGCCTGCATTGCTGCCTGAGTGCCAAGACCCATAGCAACACCCACATTTGCAGCTGCAAGGACAGGCGCATCATTTATCCCGTCCCCCACATAGATTACGCTGCCGTATTCCTCCTTTATTCTCAGAAGAATATTGAGCTTTTCTTCAGGCAGAAGCTCGGCGTAATATTCGTCTATGCCGCACGCCACACTTACTGCCTGAGCCTGCCCCCTGCTGTCACCCGTGAGCATAAAAGTCTTTTTTATACCGAGCTTTTTGAGTTTTTCAACAGTTATGGCAGCATCGCTAATAATCTCGCTTTCCGCCTCTATGCTACCTGCAAGAACTCCGTCAACCGCAATATAGACAGGTGAAGGAGTGGCGGAGGAAATGTCAATGCCGTTTTCCTCCATGAGGTTTTTGCCTCCGCAAATAATTTTTCTTTCACCGTATTTAACCTTGGTACCTCCCCCTGCCATTTCTTCAACGCTGCCGACATCGGAAATAACCGTATCATTATATGCGCAAACAATTGCCAAAGCAAAGGGGTGCTCTGAATATCTTTCGGCAGCGACGGCATATTCTTTAACTTCACTCTCCGAAAAACCGTTGTAAACAGTCATACTCTTTACTTGCGGACGACCTGTTGTAAGCGTACCGGTTTTGTCGAAAACAGCAGCCTTAGCCTGAGCTAAAGCCTCAACATATTTGCCGCCTTTTACAAGGATACCTTTTTTTGCCGCCGCACCCATGCCTGCAAAAAAACCAAGCGGGACAGATAACACAAGGGCGCAGGGGCAGGACGCCACAAGGAACACAAGCCCTCTGTAAGTCCATGTCCTCCATTCACCCGTAATCAGGGAAGGAATCACCGCAATCAGCAGACCGATAATCACAACTATGGGAGTATAAACTTTTGCAAGCCTTGTTATGAGCTTTTGAGAGCTGCCCTTTCTTTCCGCCGCAGTTTCAACCATCTCAATAATTTTAGAGGCAGCCGATTCAGAAAACCCGGCTGTGGTTCTGACTGAAAATCCGGAGCTGCCGTTAACCATGCCGCTCAGAACAGCACTTCCATCCTTAATTTCATAGGGGAGTGATTCACCTGTGAGTGCCGAGGTGTCAAGCAGGGAGCACCCTTCAATGACAACCCCGTCAAGTGGAACACGCTCATGGGGCATGACAAAAATCTCGCTGCCTATTTCAACCTCGGAAGCGCCGACCTTGACAATTTTGCCCTCACTGTTCTTTATATTGGCGGTTTCCGGTCTGATTTGAGCGATTGAGGCAATGGATTTCCTACTGTTATCCGTATCATATTCCTAAAGCGTGTCGCCAAGCCTGAAAAAAATAGCAATTGCTGCCGCCTCCCTCATTTCACCCAACGCAAATGCGGCAGGGATTGAAACAGCCAGCAGAATGTTCTCATCAAATCGTCTTTTATAAAGGTTCCCGACAGCCTTAATAACTATAGGATAGGCCGCAAGCAAAGCCGATATTATAGAAATAACGACTTGAGCTGTAACGGCGACGGGCAAAAATGAGCAGGCAAGTAAGAAAGCGGATATAGCCAATGTGACCTTTCCAAGCATTTCTCCTTCTCTATCCTCTTGACAGCCGCAGGCTATGTTTTCATTGCAGCATTTTTTATTATGTTCCTCCACTTCATCACCCCTTATGCAAAATGTGGTCAAGCCCCGCATCCAGAATCTGCTCAATATGCTTGTCGTCAAGCGAATAGTAAACCGTCTTGCCTTCTCTTCTCGGGCGCACTAAGCCCGCCGCCCTTAGAATCCTCAGCTGATGTGAAATTGCGCTTTGCCCCATTTCCAGAGACTGGGCTATATGATATACGCATTTTTCACCTCTTCACAGTGCATATAGTATTCTTAGCCTTGTGCTGTCGCCAAAGACCTTGAAAAGCTCAGATAAATCATATAAGGTCTGAATATCTACCGGACTTTTCTCATCGGTGCAGCAGTCCGATTCATAATTTTTATCTCCGACTTGCTCTAAGGCAATATCTTTTTCCATTTGTTTCACCCTTCCGTTATATTGGTTAATTAAACTTTTCAGCAAACATATGAAC
>JAAZFZ010000085.1 GCA_012511485.1 Clostridiales bacterium
TTTTCAGGACAACAAGGGCATGCACGGCGCCCACAATTTAGCCTATGGGAACATAGACACCGAAATAAACACCTGCATAGACTCGGATGACTATATGCCCGATGATGCCGTTGAAAAGATAGTCGGGTTTTGGAAAAGCTGTGACAGGGATGAAAAGGTCTGCGGATTTCTTGCCCTTGACGCATATTCTAATGGCGAAATTATAGGTGGCAGGATACCCGAAAACATCAAACGGGCAACATCCTATGAATACTACTACAAATACGGCGTCAAGGGTGACAAAAAATTCATCCTTCGCAGCGATTTGACAAGGGATAATCCCTACCCGATTTTTGAGGGCGAAAAATATGTCAACCTTGCCACAAAATACAGCCTGCTTGATAGGGACTATGAGCTGCTTTGCCTCAATGAGGTTGTCTGCATTGTTAAATATTTGCCGGACGGGTCATCAAGTAATATGTTCAAGCAGTATCTAAGGAACCCCAAAGGCTTTGCCTACAGCAGAAAGCTTTGCATGAGCCTGCCTGATGTCAGCATGAAATTCAGGTTCAATCAAGCTGTTCACTATGTTTCAAGCTGTATTATTTCAAGGAACAGGGCCTGGCTTAAAGAATCTCCTCGCAAATTGCTCACGCTTTTTGCCTCTCCTTTTGGATTAATGCTGTTTGTATATATAAAGAGCAAAACAAAAGGCAATAAAAATCTCACCCTTCGAGGTATACGATGAGAGAACTAATTATTATGACAATTATAGCCTTCGTTACTGCAGCATTTGCAGAGAGGAGGCCGTCACGAAGGTTGGGGGGTCTCGGCTACCCCAAGCCCAACATAATTGCTTTCATTCTGCCCGCGATTATGTTTACCGTCTATTCCGGCCTGCGTCAGCGTTGCGGAGATACATATTACTATATTCATTCGTATGAACTTTTGCAGGAAGGCATGGATATGCCCAAATTTACCTTCCGCGGTAACCAGATGTTTGAAATCCTGCAATGGTTATGCCGAAGGGTGACGGATGATGCTCAGCTCTTTATTTTTATCTGTGCCGTCATAAGCCTTGTTCCGGTTATTTATATTCTTTATAAATACTCCTACCCCTTCGATTTAAGTATTTTTCTGTTTGTTACAATGGGTTATTTCTCCCTCTCAATGAACGGAATGAGGCAGTATGTTGCGGCAGGGATTTTGGTTTTAGGCACCAAATACTTTTTGTCCGAAAGGAAGGGAGCATGGTATAAGTTTATTTTGATAGCGTTGATAGCTTATCTGTTCCACTCCAGCGCAATAATAATGATACCCCTGTTTTTTATAACAAGACGAAAGGCATGGACTCCGCTCACATTTATAATATTAACTGCAAGCGTTTTTTTCTTCATGATGTTTCAGGATTTGCTGCCCTCGTTTTTGGGGTTTATTGAAGACTCGACATATGACCGATATGTTGAAAACAAGTGGTTTACCAGCGGGCAGGAGGGCGGCTCCTCCATAGAGAGGGTTTTTGTTATGGCAGTGCCTGTTGTGCTCTCTTATATGGCAAGGCATAGACTCGCCCTGCTTGGCAGAAAAGGGGATATTCTCGTTAATCTTGCAGTCGTGAATTTCGCAATATCTATCATTTCTCTTAATAACTGGATATTTACAAGGTTTTCAATTTATCTGGGCACATATCTGATTATTCTTATTGCATGGGTTGTCACTCAGGGCTTCAATAATAAAAGCGCAAGGTACTTTTATATTATGTGCATAGCTTTATACTGCTTTTATTTTTATGAGCTTAGATACTCGATTCAAGACTACTGGAGTCCGTACTTTTCATAAGGGGGGATTTAGTTGATACCGAAAGTAATACACTACTGCTGGTTTGGCAGAGGCGAAAAACCCAAGCTGGTTTTGAAATGCATTGCAACCTGGCACAAGCTGCTCCCCGACTATGAAATAAAGGAATGGAACGAGGACAATTTTGATATTAATTTAAACGACTTTGTCAGGCAGGCATATGAAAACAGGAATTTTGCTTTTGTCAGTGATTACATAAGAGCCCGCATTTTATATAGCTTGGGCGGAATTTATCTAGACACGGATGTTGAGGTTTTAAAAAGCTTTGACCGTTTCCTTGACGAAAAGATGTTTGTCGGTTTTGAGGAAAAGCAATTCGTCGGCACCTGTGTTATGGGCGCTCAGAAAGGGCACCCGTTGCTAAAAAGCTACATGGCGCACTATGAAAATACCCCATATGTGCTCGAGGACGGCAGATTCTACAGTGACACCAATGTTGTTCTTCTCACGGCAATGCTTGAAAAAAGGGGTTTGTGCCGAAACGACGAATACCAGTGCGTTGACGAGGTGAGCGTTTATCCCAGAACCTTTTTCAGCCCATACGATTATATTAACGGCAAAAGCTTTATTACAGAAAACAGCTATGCAATTCACCACTTCGCAAAGCTCTGGCTTCCCAAAAGAACCAGACTAAAATCCGATATAAAAAGGGTGCTTGTTAGAATCTTGGGCTCAGGCTTAGTTTCAAAGCTCAGGGGGCGGAAATGAAAAAAAAGATTATCATTATCGCCCAAAGCATGGAAATCGGAGGAATAGAGCGAAGTGCGGTTGGTCTGATAAATGCAATTGATTCAAGCAAATATGATGTTGATTTGCTGTTGTTTTCAAGAAAGGGAGAGTTTTTGCCGCTTGTGACTGAGAAATGCAATGTTCTGCCTGAAATACCTCAGTGCGCAACAATGCTTAAATCCATAAAAGAGACGTTGCTTTCCGGCCACCCTTTTATGGCTGCCTCAAGGCTTATTTCAAAAATAGAAACTGACAGAAAATTCAGAAAAAGCGGGTATGGAAGCGACGCTCTCGTTTTTGCCAACCTCCAGTCTATGTGGGATAAATCGGTGTGCCTTATGCCTGAATTAAAAGAGGAATATGACGCCGTGCTGGGCTTCATGTGGCCGCACCATTTTGCCGCCGGCAAAATAAGGGCGAAGAAGAAAATTGCATGGGTGCATACCGACTACACAAAAGCGGCACTCAACTTTGAGGCAGACAGAAAAATATGGAACAGCTTTGACTATATTGTAGTGGTATCTGACGAATGCGGGGAAGCCTTTAAAAGCGTATATCCCTCCCTTTCCAAAAAGGTTGTAACAATAGAAAATATTCTCTCCACAGAGTTCGTAAGAGCGCAGGCAGAGGAGGATGCTCCCTCTGAAATGAAAACAGATGCGATTAAGATTCTGACAGTGGGCAGATTTTGCTACGCCAAGGCATTTGATAATGCCGCACGAATTTGCAAAATCCTTCTTGACAGAGGCATGAACATAAAATGGTACGCTTTGGGCTACGGAACTGAGGAAGAAAAGATTAAGAGCCTTGTCCTTGAGCTGGGGATTGAGGAAAGGTTCATTTTTCTGGGCAAAAGGGTTAACCCATATCCGTTTATAAAGGCTTGTGATATATATGTTCAGCCCTCAAGGTACGAGGGCAAGGCTGTGACAGTCCGTGAGGCACAAATGCTGGGCAAGCCTGTCATGATAACGGATTTTATAACCGCAAGGGGTCTGGTCAGGGACGGATTCGATGCCGTCATATCGCCCATGGCAACCGATAGGGCAGCCGATACCCTACAAATGCTTATCGAAAACGGGGAATTAAGGCAAAGGCTTTCACAAAATGCTCTCGTTTCCGATTACAGCAATTCAGGCTACATTGAAAGGTTATTTGAAATAATAGAGGCAGGTGAATGAATTGGTTATAAAAAGCCGTGAGATGCTCCGGGAATACATCAGAGCCGACCTTTTCAGATACTGCGGCAAAACTGACAAAAAAAGCCTGCGCAAATTCAAAAAAAAATCCGCAGGCTTCCGTTTTACTTACTATATGAGAATGTGCAATTACTATCGTAACCGCCGAATTTTGAAATATATTATTTTTCCCTTCTATAAGATAAAAAAGAACAGGGCTGGCATAAAATTCGGTTATGACATTTATGAATTGACGGATATCGGCAAAGGTTTTCATATTGCGCATATGAGCGGCATCGTTATTCACAAGGATGCTGTGCTCGGTGAGAATGTGAGCATTTCGCATTGTGTCACAATCGGCCAGACTATTAAGAAAGGTGAAATCCATATTCCTGTCATCAGAAACAATGTTTACATAGCGCCGGGTGCCAAGGTGATAGGAGATATAAGGGTAGGAAACTTTGTGGCAATAGGTGCAAATGCCGTGGTGACAAAGGATGTGCCGGACAATGCCGTCGTTGCTGGAGTTCCTGCAAAGGTTCTATCCTTTAACGGGGTGGGCGAATATGTTATAAACCCTTATATCGGTTAAAAGGATGACGGAGGGAGGGTTAATTAGCTTGGAAATTTTAATTTCGGTGATAGTCCCTGTCTATAATGCGGAGAAATATCTCAGCGTATGTATAGATTCTCTCATCGGTCAGACTGTGTTTGATAAAATTGAAATTATCATCATTGATGACGGCTCGACCGACAGCTCTCCGAAAATATGCGACTCTTATTCTCAAAAGCATGAGAATATTGAAGTCATTCATCAGCAAAATGCCGGAGTGAGTGCCGCACGCAACTGCGGTATTGAGAAGGCAAGAGGCAAGTACATAGGATTCGCTGATGCCGACGATTATTTATACCCGGAAATGTATGAAAGGCTTTTTAACCTTGCGGAGGCAACCGGCTCTGATATTTCCTTGTGCGGCTTTCTTCACCCGTTTCCCGACAAGGATGTGATAATAACCTACCCCTTTGAACAAAACACGCTGCTTAACAGGGACTATATCAGGCAGGTTATTTGCCCGTTCATGCTCAGAAACAACACTATGAATTCCGTCTGGAACAAGATTTTCAGAAGGGACTTGATAGTCGGGAATTCAATTATCCTGAGTCCGGGCAAAAAGCTCGGGGAGGATAGGGAGTTTTTCCTGAGAGCCTTGAGCAAGGCAGAGGGCATAAGCTATTCAGACTATACGGGTTACTATTACCGTTATGTTGAAGGCAGCACAATTCAAAAGCCAAAACTTGATTATGCAGATACAATCCTTGAGCAATATGATCTTGACATTGAGCTGTTCGGCTCTCTGGGAATAAAAAAAGAGGAGATTGAAAGCATCTGCATTTTTAGCACAGCATCTCAAACTCTTTGCGCTCTCTCCTTTGCAAACAACAAATTAAAGGGTGCGGCAAGAACTGCCGTAATGAAGAGCATTATAGAAAACGAGCGAATCAGGGAGCTTCTTTTCGGCTCTTGGGATAAGCTGATGCACACCTGCAACAATTTTGACAGGCTGCTTCTTATAATGATGAAAAAAAACAGCATAATCGGCATTCGCGCGGTTATGACAGCCATGAAAATCAAGGTCCGGCTTTATAACACAATCAAACGGCTTTAAAAAACCGGGGAGTGAAAATGAAGAAAAGACTTTTATTTATCATGCCCTCTCTTTCGAGCGGCGGGGCGGAAAAAAGCCTTGTTACGCTGCTTGCTTTGTTGAATTATGATTGCTACGATGTTGACCTTTTTCTGTTCAGAAAAAAGGGGCTTTTTATCGGCAGAGTGCCTCCGCAGGTTAATGTCATAACGGCAGGGGAGGACTATGAGCTTTTTGACGGTGAAATTAAAAAAGCAATCAAGGGCTTTCTTAAAAAAGGAAGGCTTAAATACGCTATTGACCGCATCAGGTATTCATTTGCGCTCAGAAGAAGTAAAGAAAAAAGGGATAGGGCGGCATGGAAATACCTGAGCAGAGTTCTTCCCGAGTCGAAAAAGGAATATGATTCTGCAATAGGCTACCTTGAGGGGACATCTGTCTATTACTGCATTGATAAGGTAAGGGCAAAAAGAAAAGTCGGGTATCTGCATACGGATTACAACAGAATCATTTGACAAAAATCAATAGATGAGGAGTATTTTATTAAGCTTGACAGTATTGTGGCCGTTTCACAAAAATGCTGCGATATTTTTAACGGGATTTTCCCGCAGCTATGCGATAAGACAATAGTAATTAAAAACATAATCTCCGAAAAAATAATAGTTTCTTTGGCTCAATGCAATGAAAGGCTTTTTAGTCCATGTGCCGGCGAAACAATAATTCTTACAATCGGGAGGCTTTCTCCACCTAAAGGAATTGACAATGCGGTCCTTGCCTGTGCCCACCTTATTGAAATGGGATACAGCGTTAAATGGTATCAGATAGGAGTAGGTGAGTTGTGGGCTCAGATTGAGGGGCTTATCAAAGCAAAGCATCTTGAAAAGAGCTTTTTTATGCTCGGTGAGAGGGAAAACCCATATCCGTATATAAAGCAATGCGACATCTATGTTCAACCGTCAAATTATGAGGGCAAGGCAATTGCAGTTGACGAGGCAAAATGCCTGCACAAGCCGATTGTAGTTACAAATTTTGATACGGTATTCGACCAGATAGAGGATGGCGTCAACGGCCTTGTTGCAAAAAAAGACCCGCAGGATATAGCTATAAAAATTAAATCCTTAATCGATAGCCCGGAAAAGTGCAAAGAGCTTTCCGATAATCTAAAAAAACAAAAAACGGGCAATGAGGAAGAGCTTGAAAAATTCTGTTGCATTATTTAAAAATAAATTTGAGGTGTTACTGGTGATGCTTGCAGTTATTGTGCTTTCATTTATAACGGGATTATTTATTGCAGCCGTTCTTTTTGATGTTGTTCCCTCAGTGCTCACATGGCTCCGGCGGATACATATCGGGCGATGGACAGATGAAAAAGATTGGAAAAAGGCGGTTAACAGCGCCGGATTAAAATGGCTTAAGAAAACTCCGAGCGTCCCTGTTAGCGACAATACAAGGCTCACTATAATTGAAAGATTAAGGGGCAGCTATAAAAGCAAAAAAATACAGGCGTGGCAGCAGGCCGCTCTCCTTATGGGTGCAAACGACTGCACGGAACCGGAGGCTCAGAGGGTCAGTGAGGCTTTTATTAAGCAAAAAATTGATTTTTCGACAGGAGAATGGAAGGAAAACATCAACAGCGTGGACTCCGCAATGCTCGCCTTTGCAATCCTCAGCAGCAGGGGCATTGACAAGCAAGCCATTCGCCCCGCAATGAAAAGCACTGCCGATATGCTGTTTGAATCGGCTTTGAAATACTCTACGGTGCCATACGATTCTTCGATTCCCGATATTAGATTCGTCGATACTGTAGGAATGATATGCCCATTCCTCTTTCTCTACGCAAAGGAGTATAACTGCCCACAGGCTTTTGAGCTTGCCTTGCGGCAGCTTACGGAATACCTTGAATTCGGTGTTGATAAAATTACAGGTCTGCCTCAGCATTGTTTTAACAAGAAAAACAATGCCCGCCTCGGAATAGCGGGTTGGGGCAGGGGTTGCGCATGGCTTTGCCTTGCCCTCGCCGAAAGCCTGAACGCGGTGGGCGAAAGCCCGGCGGCAGCGCCGATAACCGAAAAAATGAAAGAGCTTGCCGAAAAGCTGGTTGACTATCAGCTTGAGGAAGGCGCATGGAGCCGCCAGATACTCGGCGAAAGTGTCGGAGAATCCTCGGCAACCGCAGTTATCGGCTGGTTCATGAAAGAAGCATATAAGCTGACCTCACAAGATAAATATAAAATATCCTTTGAAAATGCTGTTCGTTACCTTATGAGCAGAACCCGCAGGGACGGTGTTGTCGATTTTGCTCAGGGCGATACGAAGAGTATCGGTTTTTATTCCGCAAGGCTCGCTCCGTTGCCGGCGGCACAGGGTTTTGCTATGAAGCTTACCTTCTTTTATTGACGCGAATACAATTTAATGGTATTATTACGGACAGAGACATAAAAAAGTGTGATATTTTCACTAAGGCGGTGAGAAAATGGTTGACATACATTGTCATGTGCTTCACGAAATGGATGACGGAGCAAAGTCTCTGGCTGATTCCATTCAGCTTTGTATGCTGGGAGCAGAAAACGGAATTGAAAAAATCGTGTTAACTCCTCACCTGCCGAACATAAACGATATTGATGAATTCATTGAAAAAAGGGACGAGAAAATTGCAGAGCTTCAAAATGAAATCGACGAAAGGCAAATCGATGTTGAAATTTATCCCGGCGCAGAGGTATATGTAAATGACGATATTTTTTTCTCTCACAATCTTAAAAAGGCTGCGATTAATTCGGGGAAGTATTTTTTGAGTGAGTTTGACTTTTTCGGTCTGAGTATGGACAGAATCTGCAGATACCTTGATGAAGTCAAGAAAAACGGACTTATTCCCATTATAGCTCACCCTGAAAGGTACGATTATTTTCAGAGGGATTACAACAAGATTAATTATCTGGTTGCCGAAAAGGATGTACTGTTTCAAGTGAATGCGGGTAGCCTGGCAGGGCTAGGTACAAGAGAGGAATTTTTTTTAGCATACCAGATGGTCAAAAAAAATATAGCAAGTTTCATAGGAACCGATGCACACTCTGTCAAAGGCAGAGCAAACGATTTACTAAGACTCACACATTTTTTCCCGCCCGACATTGAGCATAGGAGCTTAGACTATATGGTGAATATTGCTCCGGAATCGGTGCTCAAAAACGAGCAGCTTCCGAAAATAAACAGAGGAAGGCTGCAAAAAGGCAGATGGCTTTAAAATCGCAGTTACATGAAAAGAAATGGGAGTGTTTTTTATGCAGGAAAGGTATGACTCGCGCAACTATAACAATAACAACAACTTTTATAACAGAGCTTCCGGCGGGATAACAACCGAAAGCGTTGATATAGCCAGAATCGGGAAAGCACTTTTCCAAAGGCTTTGGGCAATAATCATTGTTGGTGCGGTTCTTGCCGGCTGTTTTTTCGTATATGCAAAGATAAGCTACAGTGCAATTTTTGCATCTTCAGCCACTCTTCAGTTTACAACAACAAAACAGATAACTGTTTATGAGGAGGATGAAAACGGTAAGATTATTTCTTCATATAACGAGAACACCGTTCCCTACGCTTCCGCTGATGTTGAGCTATATCAATTCCATATAACTAGCGATAAGATGGTTAATAACATATATGATGCCCTCGAGAAGCTCTACAGGGAAGGAAAAATGGAAAACAAGTACACACGAAGTGAAATTTTCCGTTCGTTAAGAATTAACGCAACCGACATCAAGGGTATATTTGAAGTCGCAGTAGTACATCCGAATGAAGAATTTTGTGAAAATGCAATTAATGTTGTAATTGAGACCTATCCGGAATATCTGAAAATTTTTGATACAACACTCGGCGTAGAAGTTATCAACGCCCCTAAAGCCCCGAGTGTCAGCAATTCCGACAATGCAACAAAAAGAGCCTTGTACGGGTTTGTAATAGGTGCCATGATAGTTGTCACAATGGTGTTTATCACCGAAATGCTCACTGACACAGCCAGAAGCGTTGACGATATTCGCAATAAAACAACGGCAAAATTACTCGGTGCAGTGCCTCTCATCGAATCCTCAGGCAACAAGCTTTTCGGTTCACGAAGGTATAAACATAGCCTGCTTATTACCGACGAAAGCTCAGTCAATTTTGCATTTATTGAAACCTTTAAATCAATACGAACTAAAATTGAAAACATAGCGGCCGAAAAATCATACAAGACCTTCATGGTTACGAGTACATTCGAGGATGAAGGCAAGACAACCGTTGCTACAAACATTGCTTGCGCACTTGCGCAGAAGGGCAAATCGGTTCTGCTTGTTGACTGTGATATGAGAAAGCCTGCAATTCTTAGAATTCTCGGCCTAAAAGAAACAGAAGAGATCGGTTTAATTCCGATTATTAAAGGTGAGTCCACATATGCTGAGTCAATAAAATATATTAAATCTGTTGGTATATTTGTGCTGTCTTCGGGTGGCTGCACAATGAAGTCCACCGAAATGCTTGACGTTGAAAAGGTCAAAAGTGTATTTGACCAGGCAAGAGAGGAATTTGATTATATTATCATTGACACTCCTCCTGCCCGTGTTGTGACAGACGCCATGGTAATCGCTCCGCTTGTCGATGCTTTGATTTTTGCCGTGAGAAATGACTATGCGAAGATAAACCATATCAATGATACCATTGAAGAGCTTTCAACTTCGGATATAGATGTTGCTGGCATAATCCTTACTATGGCCGGCAATGATGTAACCTCAAGGTATTACAGCCGAAAGAGCTACAAATACCGCAGATACTACAGCCGCTATGGCGACGGAAGATATGGCTACGGATATTCCGGGTATTACGGAAAGAACGGCTATTACGGCTACGGTGGTGGTTACGGTGGTTACGGCGGTTACGGCGGTTACGGCGGTTACGGCAGTCATGGCTACGGCTACGGCTACGGGCACGAGAGCAAAAACAGCAAGAAAAAGGAAGAAAGAACGGATAAATTTAAGAGCAAGAAAAATAAAAAGCCGAAGAATGATTTGGAAAATAAATAAAAACAGACTTTGAGTAAAAAATAAATTATAATATTAGAGATGAGTCAAGTGTCAAAACGCATTTATCTTTCTCCCCCCCATATGAACGGCAGTGAAATCGGTTATATTCAGCAGGCTTTTGATGAAAATTGGATAGCCCCTGCCGGGCCGAATCTGACAGGCTTTGAAGCCGAGATGTGCGAATACAACGGCATCAGGTGCTCAGTCGCACTGTCCTCAGGCACGGCTGCAATGCACTTGGCTCTAAGGTATATTGGTATTACAAGGGGAGATGTCGTGTTTTGCTCCGACCTGACATTATCGGGCAGTTGCAACCCGGTGATATATGAAGGGGCAAAGCTTGTTTTTATCGATTCGCAGGAGAGCAGCTGGAACATGAGCCCCGTAGCTTTGGAGAAGGCACTCAAAGCTGCAAAAAAAAGGGGGACACTTCCGAAAGCTGTTATCATAGTTGACCTTTACGGCCAAAGTGCGAATTACGATAAGATACTCCCTCTTTGCAGGGAATACGGAGTTCCTGTCATCGAGGATGCGGCTGAGGCTCTGGGAGCTGAGTTTAACGGCAGAAAATGCGGGACCTTCGGGGAAATATCCATATTCTCGTTTAACGGCAACAAAATAATCACAACCTCCGGCGGCGGTATGGCGGTTTCCGATGACGCTCAGGCTATAGAAAAAATCCACTTCTGGGCAAATCAGGCAAAGGAGCCGGCAAACTACTATCTGCATAAGGAGTTGGGCTTTAATTACAGGATGTCTAACATCTGCGCAGGCATAGGCAGGGGTCAGCTTAGAACCCTTGACGAGAGAATAGCAAGAAGAAAAGAGATTAATGCATTTTATATAGAAAGCTTTAAAAGCCTTCCCGTAACTGCCGCACCGGTTTTTGAGGGTAGCAAGCCCAACTACTGGCTCACGGTATTTACAATAGATGAAGGCTGTGAAAAAACTCCAGATGAAATAATTTCAGCCCTTGCCGCAGACAATATAGAGGCAAGAAGGGCGTGGAATCCAATGCATTCTCAGCCGTATTACAGTGATTGCGAATACTTCAAAGAGAACGAGGATTTCAGCGTTTCTGAGCATATTTTCCAACGGGGAATATGTATGCCTAGCGGCTCGCAGATGACGGCAGAGGACCTTGAAAGGGTTGCAAAGGTGTTTTCGTCAGCTTTCGGCAAATAATTTTGATGGAAAA
>JAAZFZ010000086.1 GCA_012511485.1 Clostridiales bacterium
CCTGCCGTTACCGTCAGATTCGAAAAGGACGGTGTCTGCTTTTCTCATGCTGAATGCAGAGATAAGCTATGCGTCCTTGCGGGCAAGCTCGAACATAAGGGCGATATTGCCGCCTGCCTTCCCGCCGGCGTGGTTATAGTAATGGAAGGCTCAGATAGAGGCCTGCCTGATGCAATAACATATTAGGTAAAAATTATGTCATCAAGAATTAAGTCAAAAAAAATTGCTTTATTGGGGATTCTCGGAGCGCAGGCCTTAGCTCTCTCCTTTCTTGAGGGCTTGCTGCCTGCACTGCCCGGTCTGCCTCCAGGCGCAAAACCCGGTTTTTCAAATATAGTGACAATGTTCACAGCCTATTCAATGGGCTTTCGGCATGCTGTATTTATTACGCTTATCAAAGCCGCCTATGCAGCTTTGACAAGAGGGCCGACAGCCTTTTTCATGAGCCTTTCGGGCGGACTGCTCAGCACGGTGGTTATGTGTCTGCTAATTAAGCAAAAAAAGCAGCGGTTCGGGCTTATAGGTATCAGCGTTGCATCAGCGATTGCCCATAACGCAGGTCAGCTGATTGTTGCGATGCTGCTCACAGGCTCAGAGGCAATCATAGGCTATGCACCGCTGCTCACGCTTTTTGCACTGGTCACAGGCATAATTACGGGAGCAATTCTCAAAGCGGTAATTCCCGCTCTTATCAGGCAAAGCAAATATTTTAGCTGATGAGCGGTGCTCTGCTAACGGTAAATAATCAAAGGAGATGAATATATGAGTGCGATTGATGTCGAGGGTGTTCTCTCTGCGGTCAAAAGAGTCAGAGGCGGCGTTGCCGTTTCACATAATAAGAATACCGCCGAGATGAAAACAGTCCGAATACCGTCGCCGGAAAAAGTTGTGCTGCCCATGCAGCAGCACATAGGCGCGCCCTGTACTCCGACTGTCAAGGTCGGTGATAAGGTTTCGGTCGGCCAACTTATAGGGGACAGTGATAAGTATGTCAGCGCTCCGATTCACGCTTCAATCTCAGGCAAGGTAATTGCCGTCAAAGAAATCAAGCTACCGACTGGTGCGGTTTCTCAGGCTGTCACGATTGAGTCCGATGGTGAGATGAGGCTGTTTGAAGGGGTCGTGCCTCCGAAGGTTGAAACGAAAGAGGAGCTTTTCAAGGCGGCAAGGGAGTCAGGGCTTGTGGGTCTTGGCGGGGCGGGTTTTCCCACTCATGTCAAAATAAATGTACCGCCTGAAAAGCCAATAGATACTCTCATAGTCAATGCCGCAGAGTGCGAGCCCTACATAACAGTAGACTATCGTGAATGTATCGAAAACTCCGCAAATATTCTTGACGGGGTTTATAAGCTCAAGAGCCTTCTAGACATTAAGAATGTTATAATAGCGGTGGAGGATAATAAGCCTGCCGCATTTACCGCGCTCAAAAGAATAGCGGACAGTGAAAAGGACTATGACGATTCGGTCAAGCTTATGGTGCTTAAATCACGCTATCCGCAGGGAGCGGAAAAAATGATGGTGCTTGCAACAACAGGCAGGAAGGTTCCGCCGGGTAAGCTGCCTGCAGATGTCGGCTGCATTGTTATGAATGTCGGCAGTGTTGGATACATAGGCAGATATCTCAGGACAGGCAGGCCGCTTATCAGCAGAACACTCACTGTTGATGGCTCTGCAATTATGAACCCGAAGAATGTCAGGGTGCCTGTTGGCACAAGCATAGGTGAAATAATCAATTTCTGCGGCGGCTTGATGGAAAAGGCTGAGAAGATTATTCTAGGCGGGCCGATGATGGGCATTGCCATTATCGGCACGGACCAGCCTATCTGTAAGCAAAACAATGCAATTCTAGCTTTTAACAAGAGAGATACCGAGGTTAAACCCGAAACGGATTGCATACGCTGCGGATATTGCTCCCTTGCCTGCCCGCTGAGCCTCATGCCGACTCTAATTGAAAGATATACAAAAGCAAGGGATATTGATAAGCTGAGCGAAATAGGTGTTGATGTCTGCATGGAGTGCGGCAGCTGCGCCTACTCCTGCCCGAGCGGCAGGCCGCTTGTTCAGTATATGAGGCTTGCGAAATCCGTTCTCAGAGAGGCAGGTGCAAATAAATGAGTGTAGAAAACAAGCTTACCGTCAGTGCTTCGCCCCATGTTCTATCCCGCCGGACATCACAGCGTATAATGCTTGATGTAATAATAGCACTGATACCGGCTCTTATTGCATCAACAATTATTTTCGGCTGGCGTGTGCTTGCAGTGACTGTGACTGCCGTTGCCTCCTGCGTGCTCGCCGAATACCTCTCACGCAGGGCAATGAAAAGGAAAAACACCATCGGCGATTTAAGCGCAATTGTAACGGGCATACTTCTCGCATTCAATCTACCGGTTTCAATTCCGCTGTGGATGGTCGTCATAGGCTCAGTGGTCGCCATAGTAGTTGTAAAGCAGATGTTCGGCGGCATAGGGCAAAACTTTGTCAACCCCGCCCTTATCGGCAGGATTGTTCTGCTTGTCTCCTTCTCAACTGCAATGACTAAATGGACTTCACCTCTTTCATGGCTGGGAGCAGATGCTCAAACAACTGCCACACCCCTTGCAATTCTTGAGCCAAACTGTGAAAACCTGCCGTCACTTACGGATATGTTCCTGGGCATAAGAGGGGGGAGCCTCGGTGAAGTCTGCGCACTTGCACTGATTATCGGCGGCATTTATTTAATGGCAAGAAGAGTAATCATGCCGATAATACCCTTTACATACATCGGCACATTCGCCGTTATTATTCTTATTGCCGGAAAAGGTGATTTTGAATACCTTGCCTACCATATTTTAAGCGGCGGGCTGCTGCTGGGCGCAATCTTTATGGCAACCGATTATACAACCTCGCCCATCAATATCAAGGGCAAAATCATATTCGGCATAGGCTGCGGTCTGCTCACGGCGTTAATAAGGCTTTTTGCAAGCGCACCCGAAGGAGTTTCGTTTTCTATCATTATCATGAATATACTGGTGCCGCATATAGAAAGGCTTACTACACCCAAGCCCTTCGGAACTCAGAAAGTTAAGAATGAAAGCACTCCCTCAGAAGTTGGGAAGGAGGCGGCAAAAGTATGAACAGCTTTAAAACCTTCGGCGTGCCGGCAATAGTTCTCTTTTTAATATGCTTCGTTTCAACCCTTTTGCTCGCCCTTACAAACAGAGTCACCGCTCCCCAGATTCAAAGGCTCAAGGCTCAGAGCGAGGAGGAAAGCAGGATGCGTGTCATGTCCCTTGCTGAGAGCTTTTCGGACAAAAAAATCGTTTCTCTTGACGGGGAGAACTATGAATACTATGAGGGTATTGACAAAAACGGAGAATGTATAGGCTATGTATTCACAACATCCGAAAAGGGCTACGGTGGAGATATCAGGGTCATGACGGGCGTTAATGCCGACGGTACGGTGAATTCGGTAAGAACGCTTGAGCTCAATGAAACAGCAGGTTTGGGCATGAATGCTCAGAATGACAGCTTTCTAAACCAGTTCAAAGGTCTTGTCAGCGGAATAACGGTTTCAAAAGAAAAGCCGGGTGAAAATTCGATTGATGCTCTCACAGGAGCAACAATTACCTCAAGAGCGGTTACGGGGGCAGTCAATGATGCTCTGGAATTATATAAAGCAGTGACTGGAGGTGTGCAGTGATGGGAGAGAAAAAATCATTAAGAAAAGAGCTTACAAAAGGCTTTATTGCCGAAAATCCGGTTCTTCGCCTTGTGCTGGGAACCTGCCCGACGCTTGCCGTTTCAACCTCGGTGACAAATGCAATCGGCATGGGCATCTCGGCAACAATAGTTCTCATTTGCTCGAACATGGTCATTTCGGCACTGCGCAAGGTTATCCCCTCAAAGGTTCGTATTCCGGCTTATGTCGTTGTAATAGCATCCTTTGTTACGATTGTTCAGATGCTTGTAGAGGCGTTCGTGCCGGCAATTGATAAGGCGTTGGGCGTATTCCTGCCCCTGATTGTCGTCAACTGCATTATTCTCGGCAGGGCAGAAGCGTTTGCAAGCAAAAACCCGGTAATAGTTTGCGCAGTTGACGGGCTGGGCATGGGCATAGGCTTCACGATGACGCTTTCGGTCATGGCGGCAATCAGAGAGCTTCTCGGAGCCGGGACACTCTTTTCCAACCTTCAGGGTCTGCTTGCCGTCTTAGGCGACAATACGCTGGGCGGATTCAACGGCTTTAATATAGCCGAAAAACTGGGCATGACCCCTATGACGATATTTATTCTTGCCCCCGGCGGCTTTTTTGTGTTCGGCATACTTATGGCTTGCGCAAACAAAATTGCCGAAAGGAAGGGAAAGCCTAAAGCCGAGCTAAAGGGCTGTAGCTCCTGTCCTATGGCGGCAAGCTGCTCATTGCTCATTAGCGGGGAATCAAAAGAGAGCAAGGAGGAGGTGGGCGTCAGATGAAAATCTATATATCCATCCTTTTGACGGCAATTTTGACGGAAAACTTTGTCCTGAGCAAATTCCTCGGAATCTGCCCATTTTTGGGAGTATCCAAAAAACTCAATACGGCAGTCGGAATGTCAACTGCTGTTATCTTCGTCATGGCTCTTTCAACCGCTGTTACTTACCCGATAAATAAGTATATACTCAAGACAGACTATGCCTATCTTCAGACGATTGTTTTTATTCTTGTCATAGCAGCCCTTGTTCAGTTGGTTGAAATAACACTAAAAAAGTTTATCCCTGCCCTCTATAACGCACTCGGAATCTATCTGCCGCTTATAACAACGAACTGTGCGGTGCTGGGTGTTGTGCTGCTCAACATCACAAAAGAGCTCAATTTCGCACAATCGATGTTCAACGCCGTGGGCGGCGGACTCGGCTTTATGGTTGCCATGGTTATGTTCTCAGGCGTGCGTGAAAGATTGGAGAGCTGCGATATCCCAAAATCCCTTCAGGGGCTGCCAATTGTTCTTATTGCGGCATCCCTTGTATCCGTTTCCTTCCTTGGCTTTACAGGGTTGGTTGACGGAATGTTCGGTTAAGGAGGCGGAAAAATGGAACCGATTATTTTTGCTGTCATAGTTGTTTCCGCTATCGGCCGTATTTCGGGGCTGGGTCTTGCAATAGCTTCAAAGGTCATGGCAGTCCCCGTTGATGAAAAGGCTGAAAGGATTCAAGAGATTTTGCCCGGCGCAAACTGCGGCGCATGCGGCTTTTCGGGCTGCTCAGGCTATGCAAGCGCGCTTTCAAAGGGCGAAACGACAAATACGGCTCTGTGCAACCCCGGCGGCAATGAGGTTTCAAAACTAATTGCCGGAATAATGGGGCTTGATGCCGGTGAGGTAAAGCCCAGTGCAGCAGTTGTGCTGTGTCAGGGCAACAACCGCAACGCCTCCAAAAAGCTAAATTACAGCGGCGTTCTCAGCTGCAAAATGGCAAACCAGCTTTTCGGAGGACCGAAGGACTGCATCTATGGTTGCATAGGCTTTGGCGACTGCGTTGAGGTCTGCCCGTATAATGCCATTCACATCTGCAACGGTGTGGCAAGAATCAACCCCATCAACTGCCGTGCCTGCAAAAAATGCATAAATGTATGCCCTAAGCATATTATTGAACTGATGCCCCTATATGAGGTCAAAGCCGCCGTTCTGTGTGCAAACAAGGATAAGGGTGCGCTCACCAGAGGCGAATGTATGGCGGGCTGCATAGGCTGTATGAGGTGCGTCAAGGCCTGCGAAAGCGGAGCTATTACAGTCACAAATTTCTGTGCAAAGATTGATTACGATAAGTGCACCGGATGCGGAAAATGCAGCGAGGTATGCACAATGAAATGCATAAATATTATTGACCTTAACAAAATTGTGAGCAAAGTAATTTAATATTGGTGTAATCACAATGCAACCGAACAGCTTAGCTTTCGGTTGCATTTTTTGCCCTTCGGTTAATTAACATCAGCCGTAGGGCTTATTTAATTATATTTTTGCCGCATTAGCACCCGCAGCCGGGATTACACCCGCAGCCTCTGGGACACTTTTCATCATCGCAGCAGCAGCAGCAAATAATGAGAATGAGGATTATTATACAGCAGCAATTATTTCCGCCCCAAAACATGGTTCGTCCTCCCTTCGAAACAAATAAATGCTTTCAGCAATTAGCAGCAACCGCCGCCACCACCGCATCCGCCGAATCCGCCGCCGCCACCGCAGCAGCAGCAAAGCAAGAGTATTATAATTATGCACCAACAATTATTGCCTCCGAACCCCATAGTACGCCCTCCCTTCACAAGTCTAGGGATTCACGCTATCAGCCGCAGCCGCAGCCTCCGCCGAATCCGCTGAATCCGCCGCCGCCACAGCAGCAGCAAATCAATAAGATAAGAATAATGCACCAGCAGCCATTATCTTTGCCACCAAAGCCCATACTTCACCCTCCTTTCATACTTTCACTCCATAATATGACGGCATTAAAAAAGGGTTGCTATGATAATTTGTATATTGCTTTGTTAAAAAACATAAACTAGATTTTGCAAGTATAGCAAGGGGCGGTGTGGTCTGTGCATTCATATAAATCAAAAAAAACACCCGAAAATATTGATGTTGAGATATCGTCCGAGCTTCTACCCGACCTGAAGGACTATACGAGAAGCTCAGACAGGCACACAGATAGCTTATCAAGGTCAGATAATTGTCAAATTGGCACAATCCCGAAAAAAACTAAAAAGAGGCAAAAAAATGAGAAAAAATAAGAATGCGGGAGCTAATCTTAAATATTGGCACATAGAACCCGATTTTGACCTTATTTGACCTTTGACCATTTCCTTATGTATCGCTATAATAAAGCAAGAAGGTCAAAGAAAGTCAAAGACAGAAAGAGAAGTGGTTTGGAAAATGAGTTTAAGTAACAGCATTACTCAATTAATTCTGGAAATGCTCGAAAAAAACGGTTATACGGAGATTCAGCGCAACGAGCTTGCACAGACACTTGGCTGCGTGCCGAGCCAGATAAACTATGTCATTTCCTCCCGCTTCACGCCTGAGCAGGGCTATATAGTCGAAAGCAGGCGCGGCGGCGGCGGGTATATCAGAATCAGCCGTGTAAAGCTCAACACGGGCGCTGCTCTCATGCACACCGTAAACTCAGTCGGCGACGATATCGACGAGCTAACCTGCCGTGTAAACATAAAGAATCTGGCATATCAGAACCTGCTCAGCGAGCAGGCGACAAGGCTGATTTTGATAGCAACATCCGACAATTGCCTAAAGCTTTTGCCCGTTGAATTAAGAGACAGGGCCAGGGCATCCATATTGAAACAAATGCTACTGGCATCATTATAAGGAGGAAAAAAATTATGCTGTGTCAGAACTGCAAAAGAAATGAAGCAACCACCCACATAAAAAGGATAATCAACGGCGATATGGCCGAAACTCATCTTTGTGCCAACTGTGCCTCACAGATGGGTTATGACGATGTATTTTCGGGCTTTGGTATAAACCTCAGCGATTTTTTCGGCGGCTTTTTGAGCGATACGTCGCCATCGGTGACAGCACTCACAACCGTTAAACGCTGCAGTAAATGCGGAAGCTCCTTCCATGATATTGTTAAGGAGGGCAGGATAGGCTGCTCAGAGTGCTACAACACCTTCTATGACAACCTGTTGCCACTGCTTCAGAGAATCCACGGCAGGATTCAGCACAACGGCAAAACCTCCTCAAAGTCAGGTCAGATTCAGCAGGAGGAATCCCTTGAGAAAAAAATTGAGCAGCTTAAAAACGAAATGAGCGAGGCTGTAAGCCGCCAGGATTTTGAGCAGGCTGCCAAGCTGCGTGACGAAATAAAAGCATTGGAAAACGGAGGGAATACAAAATGAGTAAATGGTATATCGAAAAGGGCGAGCAGGGCGATATTGTATTGAGCACAAGAATAAGGCTCGCGCGAAACATTGAAGAATACCCCTTCCCCTCAAAGCTTGACATAGAGGGACGCCGAAAGGTCAGCAAAACAGTGCATGACGCTGTTGCGGGCAGCAGCATCGGCAGGGATTTTAGTTACATTGAGATGACTTCACTCCCCCGTTCACAGGCACTTTCGATGGCGGAGCGTCATCTTATCAGCCCCGAATTTGCTTGTAGCGGTGAGGGCAGCGCACTGTTGCTCGCGAATGACGAAAGTGTGAGCATTATGCTCTGTGAGGAGGACCATATAAGGCTTCAGGTCATGAAGGCCGGTCTTGCTCTGCATGAGGCTTTTGATACTGCGGATAGAATAGATACCATGCTTGACAATAGCCTCCATTATGCATTTAATGAAAGGATAGGTTACCTCACTCAATGCCCCACAAATCTCGGCACTGCAATGAGAGCATCTGTTATGCTTCACCTGCCGGCATTGACAAAAACAGGGCGGCTTTCTGCACTTGCGGCAACCATCTCAAAGCTGGGGCTGACAATTAGGGGAGCATACGGTGAGGGTTCAGGCTCAAAGGGCGATATCTATCAGCTGAGCAACCAGATAACCCTGGGTATAACCGAGCAGGCGGCTCTTGATAACCTAAGCGCGATAACGCTTCAGATAGTTACGCATGAGCGGGCGGTTGCGGCTGAGCTTATTAAAATTCCTTCGGAGGAGGATAAAATCTTCAGAGCATACGGAATCCTCAAGAGCGCAAGGCTAATGAGTAATGACGAATTCATGGAGCTGGCATCCCTTGTGAGAATGGGAGCTGCCAGAGGAATATTAGATATACCAATTGAAAAGGTTAATGAATTGATTGTGACCGTCCAACCCGCAACGATAAATGCGGCGCAGGGTAAGAGTCTTGAGCCTCAGGCAAGGGACCAAATCAGGGCACAATCCGTAAGGGAGGTATTTAATAATGTATAAATTCACAGGATTTACCGAAAAAGCAAACGCCGCATTGAATGCGGCAATTGAATCGGCGGAGAATATGGGGCACACCTATGTTGGCAGCGAGCACCTGCTCATAGGTTTGCTTTCGGAAAGCGGAGGCATGGCTTTTGCGGCACTTGCCGCAAGGAAGCTCACAAGCGACAAAATCGAAGAAATACTCAGAGCCTCCGTGGGTATCGGGGCTCCGACAGTGCTCACGCCTAACGAATTCACGCCAAGGACAAAAAGAATAATAGAAAAGGCCGTCCAGAGCGCAAGGTCAATGGGCCATCCCTATATCGGTACGGAGCATATTCTGATGTCGATTATCAAGGAGGATGACAGTGCCGCAGTGAGCCTAATGCGTCAACTGGGCATATCCCCTCAGGAGATTTACACGGATCTCACAAGGGCATTGACAAGCCAGACAGCACCGAGCGTAGGCAAAGGTGCTTCGAGAAACGGCTCGGGCAAATCCTCAACACCGACTCTGGATCAGTTCGGCAGGGATTTGACAGAGCTTGCAAAGAATGGCTCAATAGACCCCGTCATAGGCAGACAAAAGGAAATCGAGAGGGTTATTCAGATTCTCAGCAGAAGAACAAAAATCAACCCCTGCCTTATCGGTGCGCCGGGTGTCGGCAAAACTGCCATTGCGGAGGGGCTGGCTCTCGAGATATCATTGGGCGAGGTCCCTGAATTGTTAAAGGAAAAGAGAATAGTTTCCCTTGACCTGACAGGCATGGTTGCAGGCACAAAATACAGAGGCGACTTTGAGGAGAGAATCAAATCTGCCATAGATGAGGTAACAAAGGCAGCGGATGTCATACTCTTTATTGACGAGCTTCACACCTTAATCGGGGCAGGCTCGGCAGAGGGTGCGGTTGACGCAGCGAATATCCTCAAGCCCTCACTGGCAAGGGGCGAGCTTCAGGTAATCGGAGCCACAACAATTGAGGAGTACAGAAAGCATATAGAAAAGGATGCCGCTCTTGAGCGCCGTTTCCAGCCCATAACCGTCGGCGAGCCGTCGGAGGATGAGGCAATTGAAATCCTCAAGGGTATCCGTGATAAATATGAAGCTCACCATAAGGTGAAAATAACGGACGAAGCAATTATTGCCGCAGTCAAGATGTCCGCAAGGTATATAGGGGACAGATTTTTGCCCGATAAGGCAATTGACCTTGTCGATGAGGCAGCTTCAAGAGTCAGGCTCAAGGCTTTCACAACTCCGCCCGATTTGAAAGAGATTGAGGACAGGCTCAGTATTATTGAGCAGGAGAAAACAGCCGCAATTAATTCGCAGGAGTTTGAGCGTGCCGCAAAGCTGCGTGACGAGGGAGTCGAGCTTGAAAAGAAGCTTAAAAACGAAAAGGAAAACTGGAGAGAGCAGAATACCCACACAACAAGCGAGGTGACCAGCCAGGAGATTGCCCAGATTGTGTCGCTTTGGACGGGCATACCCGTTGTTCAACTCACTCAGGAGGAGAGCGTGAGACTCCTGAACATGGAGGAGGAGCTTCACAAAAGAATTGTCGGGCAGGACGAGGCGGTTACAGCAGTTGCAAAGGCTATCCGCAGGGGAAGGGTCGGCCTCAAGGACCCAAAACGCCCGACAGGCTCCTTTATTTTCCTCGGCCCGACAGGTGTCGGAAAAACCGAGCTATGCAAAACCCTTGCAAGTTCCCTGTTCGGTGATGAAAACACAATGATAAGGCTTGATATGTCGGAATATATGGAAAAGCACACGGTTTCGCGCCTTGTGGGCTCACCTCCCGGCTATGTAGGTTATGACGAGGGCGGCCAGCTTACTGAAAAGGTTCGCCGCAGACCGTATTCCGTGCTTTTGTTTGATGAAATCGAAAAGGCTCACCCCGATGTTTTCAATATCCTGCTCCAGATACTTGAGGACGGTATTCTAACCGACGCCCACGGCAGGCGTGTTGATTTCAAAAACTGCATAATCATCATGACTTCAAATCTCGGCGCAAAGCAGATTACGCAAAGGGGTGGCTCACTTGGCTTCACAGCCACCGATGAGGGCGAAACAATGAGCCAGAGCAAAATCAAGGAATCGGTCATGAGCGAAGTAAAAAGGACTCTTAGACCCGAATTCCTCAACAGGGTTGACGATATCATTGTGTTCCAGCAACTGAGCAAGGAGGATATCAAGGAGATAGCAAGAAGAATGCTCAATACTCTTTCAAAAAGGATATCGCAGATGGGCATCTCATTGGAATACACGGACGAGGCAATAAGCAAAATTTCCGCAGCGGGCTTTGACCCGATTTACGGTGCCCGTCCGTTAAGAAGGTCAATCCAGTCGCAGATTGAGGATAACCTCTCAGAAAAAATGCTTGACGGCACAATAAAATCAGGCAAAGCCTATATATGCACAGTTGAGGACGATAGCTTCGTTTTCAATGAAAAAGAAACGGCTCAGGCTCAAACCGAGTAGACTGCCGAATAAATGAAAAGCTCCGGAGCGTATGACCGCTCCGGGGCTTTTAGTTCTGACACTTCCTCATAAATGCTTTTGCAATGGCATACCATGTATTTTAGTTTTTCGCATTCTTCTGTATCGGAAAAATTCTGCCTTGACAGCTTAATAACAGGTTTTGCAGCTAAGAGGTGTTTTTATATGTTCTTTAACTTTGTTTCACTTCAGGCAAAATCAATTAATGATTTCATATCAAGATTTTATCCACTTGAGCCTCAGTCAGCTCCCTGCATTCGCCCGGAGCCAGAGAGCTGTCAAGCGTAAGGGAGCCTATTGCAGTTCTTTTCAGCTCAAGAACCTCATTACCGCAGGCTGCCACCATGCGCTTAATCTGATGGTACCTGCCCTCACAGATTTTTATAACCACCCTTGTGCCTTCAAGAGGTATTACATTTGCCGGTTGGCATTTCGTGCCGTCCTCGAGTGTGATTCCCCGATGGAATGCATCAATATCCTCGCTTGTGAGCCTTTTTGAAAGCAAGGTCTCATAGGTTTTCATTATTCTGCTTGTCGGCGATAAAATCCTGTGTGCAAAATCTCCGTCGTCGGTTATCAGAACAAAGCCCGTTGTGTCCTTGTCCAGCCTGCCTGCGGGGAAAAGCTTTTTTCTCCTTAGCTCCTGCGGCAAAAGGTCTATTACCGTTTTTGCCTTTTTATCTCTGCAGGTGCTAAGAACTCCCTTAGGCTTGTTCATCATTATGTAAACATACTCTTTATAAACAAGCTCTTTTCCGCAAACGGTTATTATATCTGCTTTTGTGTCTGCTTTGAATGAAATATCCTTTACCGTTTTGCCGTTAACGGCAATGAGGCTTTCCCTTGCAAGCCGTTTTGCCTGCCTGCGTGAGTATTCACCTTGGGAGGCTATTATTTTGTCAAGCCGCTCAAGCCCCATTCTCAACACCTCTCAAAGGAAACATTGTTTCTAATAATATAATAACTCTTTTGAAAAAAATTATCAATATATTTTACCAAAGCCTTGACAGTTCCCCTGTTTTCCCTTAATATGGGTTCGGAAATTAAGAGGTGAAAAAGGGATTGATTATTATTCGCACAGCAACTTACAAGGGGAGAGCAGATGAAAAGGATTATGAAAGACTCATGTCGTTTCTTGACGAAGTCTTCTTCACCGATAAAAACGGAAGGGTAGACACTCATTTTGTCGAGCTGCTTCCCAAGCTCTACAAAAGGCAATACAACCCCTGCAAAAACAACTTTGTTGTCAAGGAGGGGAAAGAAATCAAGGGTGCGGCCGGGCTTTTTTATTCGGATATAACAGTCTGCGGCCAAACTCTCAAATGCGGTGGCATAGGCAATGTCTGCGTGGCGGAGGATAGCCGCTCCAAGGGCTATATGAAGGACTGCATGAATATGGCTCTTAAAGATATGGTGAGAAACAGTGCGGACCTCGGCTTTCTCGGCGGTCAGAGGCAAAGATACGCCTATTTTTCATTCGAGCCTGCGGGCATTAGTTGTGATTTCAGCTTTAACACAAGCAATATTAAGCACTGCTTTGAAAAGGGCTTTATAAATAATTATGAGGTAAAAAGGCTTACTCCAAAAGATACATATGCATTCAGAGAGATTGAAATGCTTTTGAATGGCGAGCCTTTTTATATTCCTCATGAAATGAGCGGCATTTATGATGTTTTCTGCTCATGGTCGGCAATTCCCTATGCCATATTCGATTCAGGTGTTTTCAAAGGCTTTTTTACCGTCAACAAGGAGCTTGACGATATCGTAAGCTACAAAGCAGTTGACAGGCAGAGCTTGAAAAAGCTTATCCTTGCGGCTTTTGAGGTTTTGGGAACAAACAGTCTTACCTTCAGAACACCTGCTTTTTATAAGGATGCGGTGAGCTTTTTCAGCGATACGGCAGAGAGTCTGGCAATGAGGCATTCGGAGTGCTATACCGTTCTCAATTTTGAAAGAGTCACACAGGCATTCCTAGAGCTTCAGGCATCGGTTAAAAAGCTTTGCTCGGGCAGCGTTGTTCTGCTCATTCACGGCTTCAACGGGGATGAAAGGCTTGAGCTCAGTGTTGAGGGCGGCAAAATCTGCGTTGCAAAAAGCAAAAAGGCTTGCCATTTGGAGCTTTCTCATGTTGAGGCGGTCAGGCTTTTGTTCTCTCTGTTTTCCAACGAAAGGGAGTTGCTGGCACCTCAGGTGCAGCAATGGTTCCCTCTGCCTCTCCACAGTTATTCTTTTGACGGTGTTTAAAATATATATAAAAAAGGGGATTATTTATGGCACATTCAAATGTTGAGTACTGGAACAAAAACTCAGAAAATCTGATGCTTTTCGGTCGAATCCAGCAAATAGAAAGAAGCCTCAGAAGCTACCTTTATCCCGATAGTGAGAAGGTCAACGGTTTTAAGTTCAGGGACGGGCAATACAAATTCTCTCAAATTGATGAGGGTGAGTGGGTTGACTTTGACAGTGAGAATGACTTCTGGGGATATCCGGAATGCTACGCATGGTTTAAGCACAGCTTTACCATCCCAGAGCGTTTTGCAGGCAAGCCCGTTGTCTATCAAGCAGTGCCGTATCCTGACAGCAACTGGATAGTCACCAACCCGCAGTTTATCGTGTATGTCAACGGTCAGCTCGTTCAGGGCGGAGATAAAAACCATCAGACCGTACTCCTTTGTGAAAAAGCAAAGGGCGGCGAAAAATTCGATGTGTGTCTCAACGCCTATGCCGATGCGTGGGAATACAAGGGCAAGCTACAGATGTCTGCAAAGATAATGGTGGTTGACAGGCTTGCTGCCGAACTGTTGTATGATATTAAGGTCCCCATCGAGGTCGCGGCGTATTACGAAGTGGACGATATGCCCAGAGTTGAAATAATCAAGGCTCTCAACACTGCCGTCAATATGCTCGAAATCGGCAACCCCAACGATTATCAGGCATTTGCGGAGTCAGCAAAGCTGGCAATGGATTATCTTGATAAAAATATTTACGGCAAAAATAATGACGGCATAGTGGCCTCCTGCATAGGCCATACGCATATTGATGTTGCATGGCTCTGGCGGTTGAGGCAGACAAGGGATAAGGCAGGCCGCTCGTTTGCAACCGTACTCAAATATATGGACGAATACCCCGAATATAAATTCATGTCCTCACAGGCACAGCTTTACGATTATGTCAAGCAGGATTACCCCGAGGTGTTTGAAGGCATTAAAAAGCGTGTTGCCGAAAAACGCTGGGAGCCTGAGGGCAGTATGTGGGTTGAGGCAGACACAAATGTTACCTCCGGTGAATCACTTGTGCGCCAGTTCCTTGTCGGCAAACGCTTTTTCAAAAAGGAGTTGGGAGTTGATAATAAGATAAACTGGCTGCCCGATGTTTTCGGTTATTCCGCCTCGCTGCCCCAAATTATGAAAAAAGCCGATATTGACTATTTTATGACCACAAAAATAAGCTGGAACGAATTCAACCGCTTCCCGTATGATACCTTTATGTGGAAAGGCATTGATGGCACGGAGATTCTTTCGCACTTTTCACCCAGCACAGACAGAAGTGAAAGTGAGTCGCACAACACTACCTACAACACAAACCTTGCCCCCGCTCATGTAATAGGCGGTTGGAGAAGGTATTCACACAAGGACCTCAACAAGGATTACCTGATTTCCTTTGGCTACGGTGACGGCGGTGGCGGTCCGACAATCGAAATGCTCGAAAAGGCAAGAAGAATGGCAAAAGGCATCCCGGGCTGCCCGATTACAAAGCAGGAGTTCAGCCTTGATTTCTTCAAGAGGCTTGAGAAGGAGGTTGAGGGCAACAGGCACCTGCCCACCTGGTGCGGCGAGCTCTACCTTGAATTCCACAGGGGTACTTTAACCTCACAGGCAAGGAACAAGCGCTATAACAGAAAAAGCGAGGTTCTCTACCATGATGTTGAAACTCTCGGCTCCCTTGCAAAATCGCTGCTTAATGAGAGCTACCCCTCCGATGATATCTATGAGGGGTGGAAGATAATCCTTCTCAACCAGTTCCACGATATCATTCCCGGTTCATCAATCAAGGAAGTATATGAGGATTCAAAGGAGCAGTATGAAGAAATAACCGCCAAGGGCAAGGAGCTTGCAAAGGCAGCTCTGAGCAAGGTTGCCGCAAATATAGCCATAGCCGAAAGCTCGCTCGTCGTATTCAACACTGCCGGAGCAAGGCGTGACGATGTTGTTGTTACCGACCTGCCAATGGAGGGCGATTTCATACTCCTTGACGGCAGCGGCAATGAAGTCCCCTGCCAGAAAACATATGACGGCAAGCTCATTTTCATGGCAAAGGCAGTGCCCGCAAAGGGCTATAAGGTTTTCACAGTCAGGGCGGGCAAATCCTCTCTTGCGTCCACTGTCAAAACGGACGGCAGAAAATTCGGCAACAAGTTTTTTGATGTTGAGTTTAACGGCGACTACAATATTTCATCACTCATTCACAAGGAGAGCGGGCGTTCGGTAGCGCCTGAGGGTGAGCTTCTCAACCGCCTGATAGCCTATGAGGATAGACCGAATAACCACGAAGCATGGGATGTTAAGGTCTATTATGATGAGAAGTCCTGGGATATAAACGATGTTCAAACCGCTCAAATAGTTGAGCAGGGAGCGGTTCGCACAGCCCTGAAG
>JAAZFZ010000087.1 GCA_012511485.1 Clostridiales bacterium
CATATCCTCGGTTATGCAGCCTGAAGGGTCGGTTACGCAATTATCGTCATAACGGATAACAAACCATCCTCCGAATGTATAGCCAGTTATCATGGGGATTGGCAAGCTGCCGTAGGTTTCGCCGTTTGTTACAGTCTTTTCGTCAGTCAGGCAGTCGCCACCGTTTGCATCAAAACTGACTATATAGCTATCCAGAACCCAAACTGCTTCAAAGGTAATTGTTTCGCCGTTTATATTTGTCAGGTTTTTAACCAAATCGTTTTCTTCATACTGCTCACCGTTAAGACTCCAACCTATCTGTTTATAGCCCGGCCGTGTAAAGCCTGCCTGTACATAGGAGCAAAGCGGGAATTCCTCATCGAAAACAGCATTTTCGGTATAGGAATTTGAGCCTCCGAGCCCGTCAACATATTCAACATTATATGTATTCGGCTCCCACTGAGCTGTAAATGTTCCTCCCGAAGCATATACCCATGTAATGGTGGATGTAATGCCGTAAATCTCACCGTTGTTACTCAGCAGCCATCCAATAAATACATAGCCCGGCCTTTCAGGAGGATTCGGCGGAAAGTCAAAAGAGGAGTCATACTCCACAGTGAACTCGGAAGGGGCAGATAAAGTGCCTGCGTTCGGGTCAAGAATTACCACATAGGTTTTAGCTGACCATTGTGCAGTAAAGGTTGCGTTGCTGTCAATATCCCAAATGAGGCTTCCGCCCGCAGGGTAGATGGTATTATTCTGATCTAACCGCCAGCCTGCAAAAGTATAGCCTTCTTTTGTTAAGATGTTTATCGGAAGCATATATGAAGAATTATATGTTGCCGTTGCTCCGGTTCCGCCTTCGGGCGTGAAGTCGCCCGCCCCGTTTGAGTTGAAGGTTACGCTGTAATTGTTCGGTGAGTAAATGAAGTTCCATTCATACGAGGTGTGCATGGCGTTGAGAACCGCACTTTGATAATCAGTGCCTGCGTTCATTAGAACCGAATCACCATATAATGCCCAGTTTTCTAATGTGTAGCCTTCAATATCCTCGGCATAGACTGTTACTCTGCTACCTAAATCATAGCTGAGTGTTTTTGAGGAGAGGAGAGCGCCGCCTGCACTGCCTTCGTAATAATTAATGATTGCCGTACCTGAGCCTGCGCATACCAGCGAACCAATTGCAGCTGCAAGCTGTGAATTTGCTGTTGAAACCTCGCTTTCGCTTGCGTTGGGTTTGCCCAGAGCAATACACGCTTGCTCATATTTAGAAAGATAGTTGTCAAAGGATGCTGCGGTAAACCACTGCGGCTGATAAGAATTTTTAATGCAGGAATTGACCGTTTCCCTCAAATCGGACTTGTCAATATAGGTAACGGAAAGGTCAATATTATAATAGTTGTGATTATCTCTGCTACCTCTGCCTGTTAAGGAATAAGCATGAAAATCAATTTTTTTCAAGCCGTTGATTCTTGCATCATTCGAATAGTCAATAGCTTCCAAATAGACCAGGCCGACACGGTTATTTATTGTTTTCAGAAGAACTTCCCCTGAATCGGCGTTCTGCTTTATCCAACCTGTGGCAATGCCTGAATCCTCACCCTCGCAGTCACACTGCCAGTATCCGAGCTTGAGATAAGGAAGCTGGTTGAGATTAGTGTAACGGCTTGAGTCAACTGCTAGGACGCCTGTCCCTCCGTTTGCGGTTTCAGTATCACTGGCATTGGAGGAATGGCTTTGATCTACAAATGTAGACCCGCCACCGTTTAAAGTCTGAAACCAATTTGCAACTCCGGTATCGGAGGTCGGAGCAGTATCAAAGAAGAAGTTTTTGGTGCAGTTGGATGAACCGCCTGTCACACTGTTGAAGCCTATTAACCATAATATTCCCTGATTGTATATATCACTGCTGTATGTATGAACCTGACGCACTGCAGCCGCAACCTCGCCGGATTGCGGGGCATAAACATAGGAGTAGGCATAGGCATTGTAGGTGTTCCCGTCCGTGAGCTTATAAGTGGCTGTCCATTTAAGCACACTGCCCGAATTTGCCGGGATTGAAGTCGCCAGAGCGCCAGATGTTATTTTTGTGGAAACAGTCGAGTCGTTGACAGTATAGCCTGCCCTAAAATCTATTGAGCCATTGGCAGCAACGGCAGACACAGCGGGATCGACGCTTATCGTCACCTGAGTTGCCTCAGGGCAGTAGAAAAATATATTGCCCTCGGTATCGGCCGCGTTGCCTGTGAGTGAGCCGTTAGCAGCGTTTTCACAGTCAACATAATACTTGAAGGTGTTCATATTACCTGTTGACGGCTCGAGATATATTGTTTCAGGCACATAAAAATATGTGAAAAGGCTATTAGGGTCCTCTTCAAGAGTGACGGTAATTACCTTTTTAATCCCGTTTTCGATATCGGAGACTGAGATTGTGAAAGGCTCATCAACCTTTGAAAGATACCCCTTTCTTTCAGCGGTATATGTATAATTACCTGCATCAAGGTCATAGAGGTATTCATCATTTAATGGTTCAATGGCTGTGCCGTTACTGTCCTTAACTACAAGTGTGGTATTCAATGAAGGAAGGACGAACTCAGCGGTTGAAGACACATATTGCTCCGCTGTCAGCAGGAAAGGCTGAACATAACAGATTCCGCCTGGGCCGGTCAGATAAAACCTAACATAGCTGCCTATTCTGTCTTCATACTCGTTGAGGTCAAAGGTTACAATATCTGTGCCGGCGCTTATTGAAACGGTATCTAATATTTCACCGTTTGCTACCATTGTCATTTTTGTTGCATTGTTGCACTCAAAGCTAATCTGGTCGCTGTATTCATCTACCTCAACCTCGGTAACGCTCGGATAATCACCCGTAGCAGAGAACCCGTCGCCCAGCTCTGCAGGAGTTTTTGCGTTTTTGGAGCAGGCAAAAAATGCCCCTGTTTCCATACAGGTGCGGACATTTGACGCTGTATTTGAAGGCATCATAAATATCTGAGCGTTCCTACCGATATCGCCGAATTCATGAGCATCATCCTCGCAGAAGCCGAAAACATTCTTGCCCTGCGGTGCGGTGATTTGAAGTGTTTTGTCATAGAGGACACGGTCGTTGCGTGTTCTGTTGTCGCTAGTATTGACAAGCTCCATGCCTATGCAGGAGGAATAATTTAAAAACAGGTTGGAAAAGTCATTGACAAATACATCGTCATAGATATTGACATTGTCATTGCCGCCGGACCATTCACCCACATGGTTAATGTGGCAAAGCCCACCGGCATTCTGGCATTTTACAACCGCACTTTCAGGCCATGTGGAGCCTAACTCCATGTCGCCGTCACCGCAGTCGGCAAAATAACTGTTAACATGAACCTTTTTGGTTGAAGCACCGTTTAGCTCAATGCCCAAGGGTACATCAATCATACCCCTGCCGTCTCTGCCGACACCCGTCGTTATTTCCTGATTCCTTTGCTCTGACAGCGGCCTAACCTCGCCGTGAACAAAAAATTGGTAGAAGAAAATCGTGTGCCTGGATTTTTCCGCCGTCCAACCATAATTGACGGTACCGTGGTCGGTCATGGAAAGGCAGTCATATCCGGCGGAATAGTATGCCTCAACCATTTCATGGAAATTCTCACTACCGTCACTCAAATGGGAATGTACATGGGTTGCCCCTTTGTATGCCCCCCATGTATCCCAGTCAACATTCTTATATGGGTTTTCGATAATGTAATTAAGCTGCCCGATAGCATTATTATTACCTGAGCTGAAAATTGATATTGAAAAAAGCTGACACATTAATGCAGTGATAACAAAAAGCGAAGTTATTTTTCTTATTTGTTTTTTCATAATAAATCTCACTTCTTATGTATTTGTGCTCCAAAATAATATTTCGGAGTTATTGTAGCATTAATAAAG
>JAAZFZ010000088.1 GCA_012511485.1 Clostridiales bacterium
AGGCAAGGCGACCGATACGGCCGAACCCGTTAATTGCTACTTTTACTGCCATTGATTTTACCTCCAAAAAAATATAATTATTGAATCTAATAAGCAACATCTAATATTTTATCCACTTCTCCCCATTAATGCAAGTTTTTTTAACAAAAATTTAATTATAAATAAAAGATTCGGTATTCTAAACAAAATATTATTTATACGGCTTAAAAAGGGCATAATACTGCCAAAACAATTAAGGGAGATTCAACCGTGCTTTCAGCAATATATGACAGGTTCTGTTATCTTATGAATCTGGATCCGACAGAAAACAACGAATCCGAAATCAGGGAGGAGCTAAATATACTGCTTGTCCAGCTCCATGCGTTTTATGACCGCCAGCAGCTTGAGAGCAGTGCGGCTTTGCATGAAATGGAGCGTGCCTGCCACCACAGGCTCAGGCTTTTGCAGAACAGGCTGATGTGCCGCTGCGAGAGTGGGCAGATGTATGTTTGCGATATAAATGAAATGGCCGAAAATATTTGCTGTGCCTGTGACCTAGCGCTGAGCCCTAAGGACAGGGGAGTGATTTTTGACTCAAAGGAGGGCGATGTCCTCATTTCCTGTAATCCGGGCATCATTAGCTCCATTCTGCTCAATATGATTTCAAACGCCTGCCTGCATACTGCGGGTAGCCTTATAAAGGTTAAACTGCGCCATACCGACTGCGGAGTGATGCTCAAAACCTCCAGCAAGGGCAAAATTGACCTCGAAAGCCTTAGTTCCTCCTTTAATACCGTCGGGAGCGGAGCTGCGGCAATGCTCAGTGGTGCAAGACTCCACAAGGCATCAATTATGTGGTGCAACACAAACGAAAATGCCTGCTGCGCTCTCTGCCTGCCTGTCGGTGAAGTCCAAGGCGATCACTATACTCCTCAGGATTTTGTTGAATTGCTTTGTGACAGGCTCTCAGTAGTTTATACCGGGCTTTGTGGGATAATTTAATATTTGCGGTTTACTTTTCGGCAACAAGTCTATAAAATAGGATTAATACCAATATACAAATATGAGGTGCAGGATGAAAAAAACAAATGTCAGAAAACTTGTTGTCGCCAGCTTATTTCTTGCTCTTGCTATGGTGCTGCCTATGTTGACGGGCCAGCTCCCGCAGCTGGGCGCAAAGCTTTTGCCAATGCATATCCCCGTTTTGCTGTGCGGGTTTATCTGCGGTTGGCAGTACGGGCTGATTGTCGGCTTCACCGCCCCGCTGCTGCGCTCGGTGATATTCGGTATGCCTGTGTTGTACCCCGTTGCGGCGGCAATGGCGTTTGAATTGGCAGCCTACGGCTTCTTTGCTGCATTTTTGATAAAATACCTTCCGAAAAGAGCCTTATGCATATATCCTGCCCTTATTTGCTCAATGCTCTTGGGGCGTGTAGTTTGGGGTATTGCCAGGCTTATAATGTACGGAATAAGGGGAACGGCATTCACATGGAGCATTTTCGCTGCAGGAGCATTTGTTGATGCCCTGCCGGGGATTATTATTCAGCTCATCATTATCCCTCCGCTAGTAATAGCACTTAAGAGGGTAGAGAAATCAGGCGGTGCTTGAAATATGGAAAGCATAAAGCAAGACATAAAAGCTTTGCTCTCAGAGGCCGACAGGGTACTCGTCGCAATTGATGGCATGAGTGCCTCAGGCAAAACAACACTTGCAGGCGAGCTTTTCAAGGCGTTTGACTGCAATGTTTTTCATATGGATGACTTTTTTCTGCCTGAAAAGCTAAAAACCCCCGACCGCCTTTCGCAGGCTGGAGGCAATGTCGATTATTTGCGCTTTAAAACCGAGGTGGCCGATAAGCTCACGCTCGGTGAGCCGTTTACATACAGAGTTTATGACTGTAAAAAAGGAGAGTTTTCACAAACTGTTTTTGTCATGCCCAAAAGGCTCAATATCGTTGAAGGTGCATACAGCCTGCACCCGTCCTTTTCGGGAATATTTGATTACAAAATCCTAATGAAAATTGAAAGCCGACTTCAGAGGAGCAGAATAGCACAACGAAACGGGTCAGCCATGCTTTCCCGCTTTCTCGGCGAATGGATACCTAAGGAAAACGAATACTTTGAAAGGTTCAATATAGAGAGCCTGTGCGACAGGGTTATTCACATAGGCTTATAGTCCTCCTCAATAGACTCATAATTCTCCTCAATGACCCTGCCCTCACTGAGCGAGGCTTTGACATTGATTATTCTTTGGTTTTTTGAGCCTCTGAAAGGCAGGCTCAGAGTTTTTTGCTCAAGAATGAATCTGCCGTCAACGAGCCGGTCGCTCTCGCTCAAAAGCTCACGCCAGCCCTCATGGGCATCTAAGCCCGCAAGGATTTGATTAAAGGTCCAGCCAGTATAAGTTATAACATCAAGGCCCAGCTCATGCGCCTTTTTTGCAAGCACAGAGAAGGAGAGAGCCTGCCAAAACGGTTCCCCGCCGCTTAGGGTTATTCCCTTGAGCAGCGGATTTTTTTCGACCTCGTTTATTATATTACCGACTGTTGTTTCGTACCCGCCGTCGGGGTCATGTGTCTGTGGATTGTGGCAGCTCTCACAATTGTGCGGGCAGCCCTGCGCAAAAACAACAAAGCGCCAGCCGGGTCCGTCAACAATTGATTCCTTAATTACTCCCGCAAGGCGCAGCTTGGTATTCATCAAAATCACTTCTGTTTAAAAAAATAAAGGTGCAGATAACCTGCACCTATATTCTAACATATTTAAAGATGGTAAACAACAAAACTTATGAGCTGTGGCGAAGCGCTGTTTTATGCCTTTTTATAAAACGGGAGCTTTACAACCTTGGCGCTGAGCCTTTTGTTCCCCCTGACCTCAACCGAAACGGTGTCGCCATGACTGACGCTGTCAACATCAACAAGAGCCATCGCAACTGCCTTTTTTAAAAACGGACACATTGTTCCCGAGGTAGTCACACCGATTTCCTTTTCGCCGCAGAAAACCCTGCATTGCTCACGGGCAATCCCTCTGTCCGTCAGCTCAATTCCTATACGCTTGATTTTCGGCTCGCCCTTTGCAAGAATAGCAGCCTTGCCGATAAAATCGGGCTTGTCAAGCTTTGTGAAAAAGCCCAGCCCCGTTTCAAGCGGAGTGATTTTATCATTCATCTCATGGCCGTAAAGAGGCATTCCCGCCTCAAGCCTTAAAGTGTCCCTCGCACCTAATCCGCAGGGAATAAGCCCGAACTCCCTGCCCGCTTGCATGAGCTTTTCCCAAAGGGTAGAGGCATATTTATTATCAGTGTAAAGCTCGTATCCGTTTTCACCGGTGTAGCCTGTTTTGGAAACAAGGCAGGTGATACCGCCTATGTCAATATTCTCACCAAAGCTGTAGTATTTTACAGGTAGCCGGCTCTCGTCGGTGAGCTTTATGAGCACATCCTTAGCCTTTGGACCCTGGAGGGCAAGCTGAGCAATATCAGACGAAATGTCTTTGAAGCTGACATCTCCGCTCAGGTGGCTTTTTATCCATGCAACATCCTTGTCATGGTTCGCAGCGTTTATGACTATTAAATATGAATTTTCTCCTTTTCTGTAAATAAGCAGGTCGTCAACCACTCCGCCGTTTTCGTTGCACATCGGGCTGTACCTGACCTGACCGTCATACATTCCCTCGCAGTTGTTGGTAACAAGGTTTTGAACATTTTTTAGAGCGTGAGTACCCTCAAGCATCACCTCGCCCATGTGTGAAACATCAAATAATCCCACACC
>JAAZFZ010000089.1 GCA_012511485.1 Clostridiales bacterium
CTTTGGAGCGGGAAACGGGATTCGAACCCGCGACTTTCGGCTTGGGAAGCCGACGCTCTACCGCTGAACTACTCCCGCACGGTGATAGAATTGTAGCACAAAGGGCATTAAAAATCAATACTTTTTATCGGCGTTTTTTCCTTAGCGCATCATGCTAAAAAAACTAAAAATATATTTTTTTACAAAACAGTTGACAAAAAGTTATGTGATGAATATAATTGAGTATATTAATTCTATAACTGAATAGCCACTTTAAAAACTGTGAAGGAAAAAAGACATTGTGCGTGAGCTCCAGAAAGCCGGCGGTTGATGTGAGCCGGTGCCGCAAACTCTGTGTATAGCTCGTTCCGGAGTTGCCTGCCTGAAATCATAGGGCAGGACGCAAAGACTGCGTTATCGGTCAGGGTCTTGTTGGAGGCTCGGTAGAGGGTGACTTATGTCACTGAAGTAGGGTGGTACCGTGTGATTGTATTTTCACACCCCTATGCTGATTGTTTCAGCACAGGGGTGTTTTTTTATTCAAGGAGGTATTGTTATGAAAAAGGGCTGTAATAAGTATTTACCGTTTGAGCCGATAAGGCTTAATAACAGGCAATGGCCGTCACGGGTTATTACACAAGCACCTGCCTGGTGCAGCGTTGATTTGCGTGACGGGAATCAAGCTCTTATTAACCCCATGAATCTGGGAGAAAAGCTTGAAATGTTCAAAATGCTGTGCGATATAGGGGTTAAGGAAATCGAGGTGGGTTTCCCCTCCGCTTCCGAAACCGAATACGAAATACTGCGAACTTTGATAGAAAAGAACCTCATTCCCGACGATGTCACGATTCAGGTGCTAGTTCAGGCAAGGGAGCATCTGATAAGAAAGACATTTGAAGCAATCGAAGGTGCAAAAAATGTAATCTTCCATTTCTATAATTCGACCTCCACACTTCAGAGGAAGGTTGTATTTAAGACCGATATGCAAGGTGTTGTCGACATAGCCCTTGAAGGCTCAAGACTGATAAAAAGGCTGGGCGACGAGGTGGTTAAAAAAACAGGCATGAACATAAGGTATGAGTATTCGCCCGAAAGTTTTATGGGAACTGAGCCGGAAAACGCAGTCTGGATTTGCTCCGGCGTTATGAAGGAGCTGGGAGCGGATTGCGAGCATAAGGTTATTCTCAACCTGCCCTCAACGGTTGAGAACAGCACTCCCAACTGCTTTGCCGACCTCATAGAGTATTTCTGCGCTAATTTGCCGCAAAGGGAGGCTGCAATAATAAGCCTGCATCCCCATAACGACAGGGGAACAGCGGTTGCAACTGCGGAGCTTGGTATGCTTGCCGGTGCTGATAGGATTGAAGGCACTCTTTTTGGCAACGGTGAGAGAACGGGCAATGTCGATATCATTACACTTGCGTTAAATTTGTATACACAGGGGATTGACCCCGGGCTTGACCTAAGTGAAATTAATAAAATCAAAGAGGTCTTTGAGAGGACAACCAAAATGACTGTACCCGTGCGCCACCCATATGCAGGCGACCTTGTGTTCACGGCTTTCTCCGGCTCGCATCAGGACGCTATCAACAAGGGTGAGATTTATATGAAAGAAAGCGGCACGGAGTTTTGGGAGATTCCGTACCTGCCGATTTGCCCCGCAGATGTCGGGCGTGAATATGAGCCTGTTATCCGAATAAACAGCCAGTCGGGCAAGGGGGGCGCCGCTTTTGTTATGAACAACACCTTCGGCTATAATCTGCCAAAGGCGATGCACCCCGAATTTGGCAGAGCTGTTAAGAGTTATTGTGACAAAAAGGGCAGAGAAATCACTCCTGATGAAGTAATGGATATTTTCAGAAGCGAATACATTGACATCAAAGGGCCGTATTCACTTGTCAGCCATAAATTCTATGAAGAGAGCGAGCTTAATGACACCTCGCCCAAGGTTCGTTTTGAAGGGAGTCTCAGGCATAACGGCAATGAGCCTATTAAGATTTACGGCAAGGGCAACGGGCCGATTGACGCTTTCTTTAATGCTATTGCAACCGTTGGTGTGAGCGGATACAGGTTTGTTAACTACTCCGAGCATGCAATTTCAATCGGCTCGGACGCAAAGGCAGTGTCATATATCCAGCTTGTTTCACCCGAAGGGAAAGATGCCTTCGGTGTCGGCATCTCTCACAATATCAACTATGCATCAATAAGGGGAGTGCTCTGCGCCATAAACAGATGTCTGCAGAATAGGGCTTAATGCACTTCTGCAGACAATTAAAACTCATTGCGTAACCTCAATTTTCCAAAAGGCAATTTTTTCTCGCTGCCAGGTATATGTAATGAACGCAGTGCTTTCTATTGCTTCAATAGCGGGGTAGGAGAATTCATCCTCCTCATCACTGCGTTTTTCAAGTACATAGATTTCCTCCCAGGTTTTGCCGTTATCATCGGAGGCCATAATTGTCAGCGGCGCTCTTGAACCCCAGTTTTCCTCAACGGGGTTGGAAACGAGCACCAAAATGCCGCTGTCGAGTCTCACCAGGTCAAGACCGCTGTTGTTATTGAGGACATTGGTGCGGTATGCCCTGCACCAGGTTTTGCCGTAATCCTCCGAATCACTGCGATATGCCCTGCCGCTGTTTGAGCGCATGAGCATACTGACCTTTCCCGGCTCATGCTCCCAGAGAGTCGGCTGAATAACATGAACCCTCTCTCCGTGATGATAGGCTTTCGGGATATACATCTGCTTTTCCCATGTTCTGCCGTCGTCAAAAGACATATCGACAAATGCGCTCCATCTCATATTCATTTCCGAAGAAGCGGGTGCAAGAATCCTGCCGTCAGACAGGCGCAGACATTTGTTTTTTACCGGTCCTCTGCCGTCGCCATCGTCGTCAGGGACAAGGGGAGCGGGCTTTGACCAAGTTCTGCCGCTATCCTCTGAAAGGGAATAATACGTTTTCCATTCGGGAATTTTTTTGCCGACCTTGAAAAACAGGCAAACAGTCCCGTCCATTCTCTTGAAAAGCACGGGGTTCCAGTGAGGGACATCGTCAGCATTAGATATTCTCTGCGGGTTACTCCATAATCCGTTACTCCTAACACTCACCCAGATGTCAACATCATCACTGCCCTCACGGATTCCGCCGAACCATGCCGCTATGACCTCACCGTTTTCAAGAGGAAGCACGGTTGAAGCATGGCAGTTATTTGTTGGCTTCTCATCAAATACCATTTCTTTTTTTACAAAAATTTTCATACTACCCTCCACTGAGCAAAAAGTGTTTACCAATCCCGTATTTGTGTGGGGTTTTCAAATATATTATCGAGCCGGGCAATGAACGGGACAATGTGGCCAAAATCCAAAGCCCTATGGTCAAATGCAAAACACATCGAAAGAAACTGCCGCGGACCGATATGCTTTTGATTGTCTTCATCAAAATATATTCCCGGTTTTTCGCAAACAGCACCTATGGCAATAGCAAAAACCTGTGGTGGTATTACCTCCATCATAGCAGGGTAGCCGAAAGAGCTTGCGCTGCCTCGGTAAACGGAGCCGGGGTTTGAAACAGTGATTGTGCCCTGCTCGATATCATGCAGAGTCAGCCTTTCTTCGGGAGGGATTTTTTTATACTCCCTTTTTTCTCTGCGCGAGAGGGTTTTAATTCTGTGCCTGCCGAGCTTTGCACCGGCAAGCCTGCCGACTGTGGTTATTATTTTTAAGCGGCGAAGTGCTTTAAAAGTATTGTCAAGTGAAACCTCGTACATTGCCTGAGATAAATCGGTTTTTTCGATTCTCCTTCTGACATCCTCTATGTAAACTGCCATTTCATCAAGGCTTTTATCTTCAAAATTGTGAAGATTAATTGTCATCATGTTGCCACCCGGCAAAAGCATCGGCATAGATATATTAATGTCGCTGAAGGTTTCAATTTTACCCTTGACAAGCCTTCTCTTATAAGCTATATGTGAATTGATTTTTGGGTTTTTCTTTATCCCCTCGACAATGACTCTGAGCATCAAGGTGTTTAGAGAAATCTTCTTTTCATGAAAGTTGCGTAGATTTTTAAACTCCCTCATAAACTCTGAAACATCCACCTCATAAATGCAGGAGGCATGAGGTATTGCCCTCCACGATTCGGTTGTCATGTTGGCAACAATTTTTCTTTGAATTCCGAAATGCTCAGTGCTAAGCACCTCAAAACCCTTTCTGCCGGAATAAGTTTTTGATTTATTAATCATAGCTTGCTCCTTTGGGAATTATGTATCATTATAGCCTATCTTTTCTGAATGGGCAAGATAAAATCGAATAATCATGGTAAAATTTAATAAAAATATTGCAAGATTTTTTAAAAGAATGTAAAATATTTCAACAGAGGTAACATTATGAGAATATTAATTGATGCGGACGGCTGCCCCGTTGTAGGTATTGCCGTCAATGCCGGGAGCGGGGCGGGAATAGAATGTATAATAATCTGCGACACTGCCCATGTCTATGAGCTTGAAGACGCCAAAACAGTCACTGTTTCAAAAGGGGCGGACAGTGCGGATTTCGCACTTGTCAATATGCTGGAGGCAGGGGACATAGTCGTCACTCAGGACTATGGGCTCGCTGCCATGGCGCTTGCGAGGAAGGGCATACCATTGACGCACAACGGGCTGATTATCAATGAATTAAACATCGAAAGCCTGCTCGAGCAGAGGCATATATCAAAAAAAATAAGAAGCGCGGGCGGCAGGCTTAAAGGACCTTCAAAAAGAATCCCGGAGCAGGACAAGGCTTTTCTCAGTTCGCTTGAGAGATTAATTCAAGGCTCAAAGGATGAATCGGACAATTTCTTATAATACTTTAGAGGAGATAGGATATGGAACAAATAAAACCAGGGCGTTACCGCCACTTCAAAGGCAACGAATATATGGTTTTGTATATTGCAAAAAATTCTGAAACTCGTGATGACATGGTTGTGTACCAGGCGCTTTACGGTGAACGGGGCATCTGGGTGCGCCCTGCCTCCATGTGGAATGAAACAGTGGAGCGGGACGGAAAAAAATGTAAGAGATTTGAATATATCGGAGGCTGAAAAAGAAGGTCTTTTCATTGCTGTTGCTAAGCGAAAAGCCTTGCCTTTTGTTAACCATGAGCCTGCCTATGGGGAATAATAAATATGTGCTGATATTATCATGCCATAGCCTCGGCGCAATGCCGGGGCTATGTATATTTTTTGCCTAATAATAAAAACTATCAATAAAACCGATTTCAGGAGGTTGTTTTTTTGGATATGCTCAAGGTGGTTCTTTCAGCACTGGGCTCAATACTAATCCTCTTTTTGCTCACAAAGCTTATGGGCGACAAGCAGATGTCACAAATGAGTATGTTTGATTATATAACGGGAATTACCATCGGCTCGATTGCAGCCGAAATGGCAACAGAGCTTGAGGGTAGCCCTTTTCACCCGATGATAGCAATGGTAATTTACGGGCTTACGGCGTTAGCTATTTCTGTGATAACCTGCAAATCCCTCAAGCTTAGAAAAGCAATAGTCGGCAAATCCATTCTTCTCTATGACAACGGAGTGGTTTTCAAAAAAAATCTTTCAAAGTCACGAATAGATATTACCGACTTTTTGACACAGTGCAGAATCGCCGGATACTTTAACCTCAGCGAGATTCAGACTGCAATTATGGAGCAAAACGGGCGGATAAGCTTTCTGCCGGCTTCAACGGCACGACCTGTCAACCCTAAGGATATGAGCCTTTCACCGCCGCAAAATTATATTGTTACAAATGTAATACTAGACGGTCATGTCATAAAACAGAGCCTTGCCTCTACAGGGAAAAACGAGGTTTGGCTAAATGAACAGCTCAGGGAGCAGGGTTTTAAATCCGCAAGAGATATCTTTCTGGCAACCTGCGACAATAATTATAACCTTGCTGTCTACCCAATTGTAAAGGATGCTAAAAAGCTGGAAAACTTTGAATAAAACGAAAGCCCCCGTTTTACCGGAGGGCTTTCGTATTAAAATGGAGATTATTTTAAATTGTTTTTCAGAGTTTCAAGGCAGCCTTTAAGCTCTGAAGGCAGCTTGCTGCCGAATTTGCCGTAGAATTCCTCAATTCCGCTTGCTTCTTGAGTCCAGAGCGATTTGTCAACGCTGAGAATAGCGTTTAGACTGTCAATGCTCACCTTATCCTCAATGCCCTCAAGGTTAATATCCTTAGAATAGGGGATATAGCCGATAGCCGTCTCCTGAGCGTCAACCTTGCCTTCGCAACGGTCGATAATCCACTCAAGAACGCGAAGGTTATCGCCAAATCCCGGCCACATGAAGTTGCCCTCTTCATCTTTTCTGAACCAGTTGACATTGAAAACCTTAGGTGCCTTATCTTCGTCAAGGGTTTTGCCGATATCAATCCAATGCTGCCAATAGTCAGCCATATCATAGCCGCAGAAGGGGAGCATAGCCATCGGGTCACGGCGCACAACACCGACTGCACCGGAGGCAGCAGCAGTTGTTTCGGATGCCATAACGGAGCCGACAAATACACCGTGATTCCAATCTCTTGACTGGTAAACAAGGGGAGCGAGCTTTGCTCTGCGTCCGCCGAAAACAAAGGCAGAAATAGGCACACCTCTCGGGTTTTCAAATTCAGAGCTTATGCAGGGGCAGTTCACTGCCGGAGCAGTGAAGCGGCTGTTGGGATGAGCACCCTTTTCACTGCTTGTTTTACCGTTCCAGGGGCGTCCCTTCCAGTCAACGGCATTTTCGGGCGGGTTTTTATCAAGCCCCTCCCACCAAACGGTATTATCGTCAAGTTTATGAACAACATTTGTAAAGATTGTGCCCTGCATTGTTGTATCCAAAGCGTTCGGGTTAGATTTTTCATTTGTGCCGGGAGCAACGCCGAAGAAGCCGTTTTCGGGGTTGATGGCATAAAGCCTGCCGTCCTCACCCTTTCTTATCCAGGCGATGTCGTCACCGACACACCACACTTTATAGCCCTTTTCAATATAGATTTCAGGGGGAATAAGCATTGCAAGGTTCGTTTTGCCGCAGGCTGAGGGGAATGCGGCACAGATATATTTGATTTCACCCTTAGGATTCTGAACACCGAGGATAAGCATATGCTCTGCCAGCCAGCCCTCCTTCCAGCCTTGGTATGAGGCGATGCGAAGCGCAAAACACTTTTTGCCAAGAAGAACGTTTCCGCCGTAACCGGAGTTTACGGAAATAATAGTATTGTCCTGCGGGAAATGGCAGATGTAACGCTTTTCTTCGTCAATCTGGCATTTGCAGTGAAGACCTCTAACCCAGTCACTTGAATCACCGAGCACATCGAGAACAGCCTTGCCTACCCTTGTCATAATAACCATGTTGAGCACAACATAGATAGAATCGGTCAACTCAATGCCGACCTTTGAAAAGCGAGAGCCGACAGTACCCATGGAGTATGGTATGATATACATTGTGCGCTCTTTTTATGAACCCGCAGCAATATCATAGAGCATTTTAAATGCCTCGTCTGGCTCCATCCAGTTGTTTGTCGGACCTGCCTCCTCCTTTGTGGTGGTGCAGATAAATGTGCGGTGCTCAACACGCGCAACATCGTTGACAGCAGTACGGTGAAGGTAGCAGCCGGGGAGCTTATCTTCATTGAGCTTTTCTATTTCGCCAGTTGAACAGGCAATCGCATGCAGCTCATCAATTTGTTTTTCAGAGCCGTCAATCCACACGATTTTGTCAGGCTTTACAAGCTCAACCTTTTCTTCAATCCATTTCAGTACTGATTTGTTATTTGTTAAATTTGCCAAATGAATACCCCTTTCCAGTAAAACTTAGCTTAGGTTAAAACGATAATAACCAAATTAAATTATAACCCACTTTAAGTTAAATTGCAAGCCATATTTAATGAAATTGCATCATGGGCATAAAAATGCACAAAAAAATTACTTTTTTGCATTTTGTTAATCATCAAATCGCATTACAGCAGAAAAAATAAATGATAGATTTTCATAAACGGGCAATTGTTTCGATGCGGATTGTAAGAATATTGATTATTATAATATTATTATATATCATTCTTTCTTTATTCGTATTCCGTGCAAAAAAACCGCCCCAAAAAATAGGGCGGTTTTTTTTAGGTTTTTGAATAAAATTCAGTAATTTAAAAAATCAATATTTGACATCATAAATATTCATAGTGTTGTTAAGAACTGCGGTTCCGCTGAATTCAGGTAAAAGAACAATTTTTCCGCTCAAAGTAATTAAAGTGCTCATAAACTGGTCAAGAGTTACAATGTGCTTGTTTACGGGATTATATACAAGCACTGCCTTGCAGTTATAATATTTAAGGCTGTAATCTGCCTTTTTAATCACTGGTATGCCGTCAATTTCCTTATCTATTTCTGCTTTCGCAAGTGGGCCGAACATCTTACCTGTATAGCTAGAGCATCTCTTTGTGTTTTCATCATAAGGCTCCGGATTCATTTCTTCCTTGAGGAGAATCGTGATTTTAAAGCTACCATTGGAGAGCTTTTCACATTTTGCTTCTTTTATGGCGCTCGTGTCGGTAAGAAGGCAGCCCTTATCGCTCTTATATACGGGGAACCATCTCATATTGCTGTTCTTATCGCTGACCTGAGGCTTCTCCTTTGCCTCATCTTCGGTTGTCATAAATTTGCTTGCAAGGCCGAGCAATCTGTCAACAATCCCACTGTCAATTTTCCTTTCTTTCTCAGGAAGAACCTGATATTCAACCTTTTTGTATGCCGGCTTTGAGGTCTTTGCAAAGTTCAAAACGTCTGTGTAGGCCGCAAGTATTTCAGCCGTGCCCTGAGGTAGCTTAACTTCGGTTTCAAGCGGGTTCTTGCTCGTTTGTGAGGTGTCAACCTTGTCACCTGTTGTTGAGGTGCTTGAAGTATCCTGATTATTTGCTTGTGTGGTTGCATCCGCTTGGTCAGAAAGAGTGGTTGTAGGATCGGTTGTTACAACATCTTTTTCATCTGAGCCGCACGCGCCGAAAGCAAAGAGCATTGCAAACACCAACAATAGAGAAATGACTCTGCTAATTGATTTCTTCATTAATAATATCTCCTTTAAAATTAATCATATGCCGTATGCCAAAATAACTTAAAAATACGCCGTATTACCTTTTAAGAATTCCCCCTTCAAGATACTGCTCCCATACTATTAGCAATATATGGAAACGCACTATTTATAATCTACAATAAACCAAACATTTTGTCAAGGAAAAACATTGTCAAATTTGTGCAGAATGTGATATAATACATGCATTAATTCATCTTTTCAATGAAGCTTTGATTTTTCGTTTTTGACTTTCAAATATGGCTATTTTTACTTAAACGGAGGCGGCTTATGGCGGTTAAAAAATTTATATCCTGGAATGTTAACGGAATAAGAGCCTGCATAGGCAAGGGCTTTGAAGATGCATTTAATGCCCTTGATGCCGATATTTTCTGCTTGCAGGAAATAAAGCTCCAACAAGGTCAGCTTGCATTGGAGCTCAGGGGCTATTATCAGTTTTGGAATTACGCAAAAAAGAAAGGGTATTCTGGCACGGCCGTCTTTACAAAAGAGAGGCCGGTAGATTTCAGCTACGATCTGGGCATTGAGGAGCTTGACGGGGAGGGAAGGGTTATTACCCTTGAATTTGTCAATTACTATATTGTCACCGTCTATTCCCCCAATGCGCAGGAGGGGCTTAAAAGAATTGATTTTCGCATGAAGTGGGAGGATGCGTTTAGAAATCATGTGCTGCAGCTCGATAAGAAAAAGCCTGTTGTTATCTGCGGGGATATGAATGTTGCACACAACAAAATTGATTTGAAGAATCCCTCGTCAAACAGGGGCAATGCCGGCTTTTCCGATGAGGAGAGGGCAAAGTTCAACGAGCTGCTCAAGGAGGGATTCACAGATTCCTTCCGCTTTTTTTATCCGAAATTGGAATCCGCATATTCATGGTGGAGCTACAGATTCAATGCCAGGGAGCGAAATGCCGGCTGGCGGATTGACTACTTTCTTGTGTCGGACAGGCTCAAATCCTGCCTGAAGGATGCAAAAATTCACGCAGATATTTATGGCTCCGACCATTGCCCGGTTGAGGTTGAAATAGAATTTTGAGTAAAGATGTACAGGAGGCTGCTATGAAGAGGAAGTTTAACATAATTATCGCCATACTCACGGCACTGGCTGTTGCATCTGCGGCTTTTATGGTTGTAACCATAGTTTTCAGAAGGAATGCAGGCGGTGGAATCGACACCTCCGATTTCAAAATAGAGAAGAGTGCCTATTCCAAGGCAGTAAAAGCAAGTGGGCAGATAAGCTTCCCCGTTATGCAGACGGATTTTAAGGATGTCTTTTATCTTGCCGACCCTAATGGGAAGGTTCGTTTTTTGCAGTACGACGACGACAAGCTTTCGGACTATTCGGGTGAGGTAAAAACACTGAAGGTTTCAGTCAAGTGTAGCGATGAGAATATACCCGCAGTTGTTTACTACATAGAGCGTGATAAGAAGGTAACGGGCTGCGGCCTTTATACAAACAAAATTAGCAAGGCGGATATCAAAATACATGAATATGCCTTTTTTAAGCTGACCGATATGCCAAAAGGCTTTGGAAAAGACGGTGCGCTTCTCCTTATAGATTTTGAAAAGGATAATTTTGCAGATAGTGAGAAGATTTATACCGAGGCATTCAGCGTCAGCCTTTCAAGCAGAGACAGCCGGCGCATCGTCAGCCATAACGGGAGAACAGTTGACACTACGGGTGCGCCGCGTGAGGACCGGGCAATGCTTACCGACGACTTTTTAAGCAATGCCCAAAATGACCAGCTTTTCCTTTCGGGCAGGAATTACACGCTGGATCAAGCAGGCTACAAAACAGATATAATAAAGCTGCGTGGGACAAAAAAGCCCGGTGTAGAGGTCAGCAACATGGTCGGTTTCTGGGCAAGGCTGACAGATTACGGCTATGCTTTTCTGAGAAACACCGAGGGCGGCTTCCAGTGCGTTCTCAATAAGGGCGGGGAGGAGAACGCCTACAAAACCCTGAAGGGGGATTTCTTCAGCCATTATCTTCAGGACGGGGACTATATTTTCAATAAGGATACAAGCACCTTCACTCAACTGCTTTCGGGCAAGGACAAAACCTTTTCGGATATTAGCTTTGAGGCAGCACCCGAAACGCTGAGCATAAGCCCGAACGGGAAAAGGGCAGTGCTCGCAAGCCCCGGCACGGCGAACCCGAAGGGCGCAAATATCCAGAAGCTTATTATTTGTAACCTTGAAACCGGCACACAGGTTTCGTATGAGGAGCCATATGTTTTTTCCGCCGAGTATTCAAACTTTTTCTGGGTAGATAATAGCACGCTTCTTCATGCCCGCCCTCTTAATGATGACGGAACAAAGCTGCAATATGTTGTGTTGAATATTGAATAAAATTCCCCGAAAAAATGTAGGCAACGACCCCTGTGTCGTTGCGTGGAGAATGCCCAAAAAAAGGTACGGAACGCCACCCGTGTCGTTCCGCAAAACAGTCCCCTATTAAAAATCATATATTGCTTTCTCTAAAATCAAGAACCAGCTCATCATGAGCCATTTTTATTTTAGTATATTTTACACCTGCGGCGTCAAACATCCTCTTTGACGCTCTGGTTGAAACCGTGTCGCAGTATTTATCCGAAAGGTAAAGCACCTCTTTTATTCCGCTCTGAATTATCGCCTTAGCACATTCGTTGCAGGGGAACAGGTCAACATAAATCCTGCAGCCCGAAAGGCTCCCTCCGTTGTTGTTGAGAATTGCATTGAGCTCGGCATGGCAGACATAAGGGTATTTTGTATCATATGTATCTCCCGCTCTGTCCCAAGGGAAATCGTCATCGTCACAGCCTGTTGGGAAGCCGTTATAGCCAACAGACATTATTTTGTTTCGGTTATTGACTATGCATGCCCCGACCTGGGTGTTGGGGTCCTTGCTCCTGTTTGCCGAAAGTATGGCAATGCCCATGAAATACTCATCCCATGAGATATAATCCCTGCGCTTTGGCATTATTTGCACTCCTTTAAATGTTTTATTCATGGTAACACATTATATTAACATTTTCAACATTATGATTACTTTAAGAAAATTTAAAGATTTTTTACAATATAATTCGTGATTTTTTATTCACTCTATGCTATAATGCTTCTAATATTGTATTGTTGAGCGAAAACCGCTCCTTGAGGTGAAAAAATGGGAATCATTAAAAAATTATTCGGCGATTATTCATCGAAGGAAGTCAAGAGAATAATTCCGATAAGGGATAAGGTGCTCAGCTTTGAGGATGAATACTCAAAGCTCACGGACTCACAGCTTCAGTCAAAAACGCCGGAGTTTAAAGAAAGGCTCCAAAACGGCGAAACTCTTGATGACATTTTACCCGAAGCGTTTGCCGCTTGCCGTGAGGCTTCGTGGCGGGTGCTTAACATGAAGCATTTCCCTGTTCAGATTATCGGCGGAATAATTCTGCATCAGGGCAGAATTGCCGAAATGAAAACAGGTGAGGGCAAAACCTTGGTTGCAACTCTGCCGGCATACCTGAATGCCCTGACCGGCGAGGGTGTGCATATTGTTACCGTCAACGATTATCTTGCCCGGCGTGACTCTGAGTGGATGGGTAAGGTATACCGCTTTTTGGGGCTTTCCGTAGGTCTTATTGTGCATGAAATAGACAATGCGGAAAGAAAGCTTGCCTACAATTCGGATATTACCTACGGCACAAACAATGAAATGGGCTTTGATTACCTGCGTGACAATATGGTTCAATATAAGGTGCACAAGGTTCAGCGCGGGCATGTTTTTGCTATAGTCGACGAGGTTGACTCAATCCTTATCGATGAGGCAAGAACACCTCTTATTATATCGGGCAAGGGCGAGCAATCAACTGATTTATACCGCATGGCAAACAGCTTTGCAAAAACCCTGTCGCTTGCAAAGGTTAAGGAAATTGATTCTAAAACCAACGCCGAGGATGTTGCCGACGGCGATGTAATAGTTGACGAAAAGGCAAAGACGGCAACACTCTCAAAGTCCGGCATAGAGAAGGCCGAAAAATATTTCAACCTTGAAAACCTCATGGATGTCGAAAACATCACAATTCAGCACCATATCAATCAGGCTATTAAGGCAATCGGTGTCATGAAAAGGGATGTGGACTATGTTGTTAAGGATGGGGAAGTGCTCATTGTTGACGAGTTCACCGGCCGCATAATGCTGGGCAGGCGCTATAATGAGGGACTGCATCAGGCAATTGAGGCAAAGGAGAATGTAAAGGTTGAGCATGAGAGCAAAACTCTCGCAACCATAACCTTCCAGAACTATTTCAGGCTTTACAAAAAGCTTTCGGGTATGACGGGTACGGCTATGACGGAGAGTCAGGAATTCAATCAGATTTATACTCTTGACGCTATCGAAATACCTACAAACAGGCCCATGATTAGAAAAGACCATCCCGATGTGGTATATAAAACCGAAAAGGCAAAATTTGAAGCTGTTATTGAACAGATTGAAAAGTGCCACGAAAAGGGTCAGCCTGTCCTTGTGGGTACAATTTCAATTGAAAAATCCGAGCAGCTCAGCTCCATGCTAAAGCGCAGGGGTATAAAGCACGCCGTTCTCAACGCAAAATACCATGACAAAGAGGCTGAGATTATCGCCCAGGCAGGTAAAGAGGGCTCGGTCACAATTGCTACAAATATGGCAGGGCGTGGAACGGATATCATGCTCGGTGGCAACTCCGAGTACCTTGCAAAGGCGGAAATGCGCCGCATGGGATATACGGAGGAGCAGATTGTTGAGGCGACAGGCTTTGCCGAAACGCAGGATGAAGAAATACAAAATGCCCGCGAAGAGTTCAGAAGGCTCAACGATAAATATAGGCAAAGCATTACCGACGAGGCGGATAGAGTCAGAAGTGCAGGAGGTCTGTTTATAGTCGGCACGGAAAGGCATGAATCCCGCCGCATAGATAATCAGTTGCGCGGGCGTTCAGGTAGGCAGGGCGACCCGGGCGAAAGCCGCTTTTATATCTCACTTGAAGACGATATTATGAGGCTTTTCGGCGGTGACAGGCTCACAAACATTATGAACACCCTCAACGCACCCGATGATATGCCCATTGAGGCAAAAATGGTTTCAAACTCAATCGAAAGCGCACAGAAAAAGGTTGAGTCAATGAACTTTGCAAGGCGTAAAAATGTCCTTGAATATGACGATGTCATGAATCGTCAGAGAGAGCTTATTTATGAGCAGCGCAATTCAGTGCTTGACGGTCAGGAGCTCAAGCCCATCATTCTCAAAATGATGGAGGAGAGCATTAATGAAAATGTTGATTTCTATTGCTCGCCCTCCATTCCCCAAACGGAGTGGAATACAGACGGCCTGCGTGAAAAATTCCTCAATTGGCTAACAGTGTCTGAGGATTTTGCAGGCGGCATCAAAGACACGCAAGAGGTCAAGGATATGCTCCTTAATCGAGGCAGCGAGCTTTATGACAGGCGTGAAAAGGAGTTCGGCGAGGGGCTTATGCGGGAGCTCGAGCGCATGATTCTTCTTCGCAATGTTGACAGCAAGTGGATGGACCATATCGACAATATGGAGGAGCTAAAACGCGGCATGGGTCTGCGTGCATACGGCCAGCAGAACCCTGTTGTGGCATATAGAATGGAAAGCTACGATATGTTTGACGAGATGACGAATTCCATTCGTGAGGATACGGTGCGCATGATGCTCACAGTCAGAATCAAAACTCCCGAGGAGGTCAGGCGTGAGCAGAAGGTAAAAATAACCTCCCAAAGTGCCGGCGGCGGTGCATCCGACGGCAGCGAAAAGGGGCGCACAGTACGCAAGGGTCAAAAAACCGGCCCAAATGAACCTTGTCCGTGCGGCAGCGGCAAAAAATATAAGAATTGTTGCGGAGATGTTCGAAAAAACTGATTGAGAAGGGGAAATTTGAATGAGGCTATCTGCTCAAATCAAGCAGGCTACCATGGACTATGTAGTCAGCGGTATTCGCTTTGTATGCGAGAACTTCAAAAAGCGTGGTCCAGGCACAGAGTCCGAAAGAAAGGCACAGGATTATCTGGCAGGCGAGCTTAGGCAATGGGCAGATGAGGTTACGGTTGAGGAATTCAGCCTTCATCCCCATGCATTTATGGGCTTTATGCCGATAGCGGGAGTTTTCATGATAATATCGGTGATTCTTTTTGCGGTAAACGGCAGGTATCCGACAGCTGCGGCAACCATTGCTTCGGCTGTTCTTGCGCTTTTTAGTGTGTTGATGTTCATTCTTGAGTTTATGCTTTATGAAGAATTTATCGACTTTATTTTTCCAATGAAAAAATCAAAAAATGTTTTTGCCGTGCGCAAGCCGGCAGGTGAAACTAAAAAGAGGATTGTTTTCGGCGGCCATGCCGATGCGGCATGGGAATGGACGTTTTCTCTTCACGGCGGCAAGGCGGCGCTCGCTCCGATTATTTTCGGTTCAATTCTGGGGATGCTTTTTGTCTTTGTTACCGATATTATATACCTTGTCATGAAAATGCCGCAGTTCAATACCGCATGGACGGTCATTTCAATTTTGCAGCTTTTGACTATTCCTTTCTGCATAGCAATTTTGTTTTTCATTAACTGGAGGGTGGTTGTTGACGGAGCCAATGATAATCTGACGGCGTGCTATTCCTCAATTGCAGTTCTCAAGGAGCTCGCGGAGAATGATATTCGCCTTGAAAACACGGAGGTCTGCTGCATTATTACCGGCTCGGAGGAGGCGGGGCTCAGGGGTGCGAAGGCTTTCGGCAAGGCACACGCCAATGAGCTCAACAAAGTCGAAACGGTAATGATTCCGCTTGAAACAATCCGTGAAAAAGAGCAGCTCGCAGTTTACAACCTCGACGAAACAGGCATGGTACATAATGACGAGAGTGTGTGCGACCTTCTGATAAAGGCGGGCAGGAATGTCGGGATAGAAATGCAGCGTGCTCCGATTTACCCCGGCTCAACCGATGCCGCCGCCTTCACAAAGGCGGGAGGCAAAGCTGCAGGGCTGGGCGGAGGCAACCACGACCCGCAAACCTATTACCATACCCGCTATGATTCCTGGGACAATATCAGTGAGGATTGCATCAAAAAAGCAATTGAAATTTGCCTCGAAACAGCATACCTTTATGATAAGGAAGGGCTGAAAAAGGCAGAGGGAAACTGATTCTATTTATACTTTTTTGGCGGGAGAATTCTCCCGTTTTTTGAAAAAAAGGAAAACCATTAATATCAAAACACTAAATTTTTGTTGCAAAAAAGGCTGTATCAACACTCCCAAACGGAGTTAAAGTTGATACAGCCATAATTTTTCAGTGCGTTTACCCCACCGCATTCTTTTTATCCCTCATGCCGAGGAATACTCCGGGCTTGCCCTGCTTGTGAGCGGGGTTCCTTTCAATAAGCGGCGGCTCATTGCTTCTGACACTTCTTTCAGTGATAGTTATATGCTCAATGCTGCCGTCGGACGGAATCTCATACATCAGCGGCAGGAGAAGCTGCTCCATGATTGAGCGCAAGCCTCTGGCTCCCGTTTTTTTGTCAAGGGTTTTTTCGGCAACCGCTTCAAGCGCTCCACGTTCAAATTCAAGCTCAACATTGTCAAGCTCAAACAGCTTTTGGTACTGCTTGAGAACAGCGCTTTTTGGCTCACAGAGGATTCTTATAAGTGCCTCCTTGTCAAGCTCCTTAAGGACTGTTATGACGGGCATTCTGCCCACAAGCTCGGGAATAATCCCGTATTTAACAAGGTCGTGATGGATTACCTGAGTGATGACCGAATCTCGCTCTTTATCGGATTTGCCCTTGATAGCAGCCTCAAAGCCGACGGCAGAACCGCCGATTCTTTTTTCAATAATCTTTTCAATGCCGTCAAATGCACCGCCGAGGATGAAAAGAATGTTTGTTGTGTTTATCTGAATAAACTCCTGTTGCGGATGCTTGCGCCCTCCCTGAGGCGGCACATTTGAAACAGTGCCCTCAAGGATTTTCAGCAGTGCCTGCTGAACGCCCTCACCGCTGACATCACGGGTTATGGATGCATTTTCGGATTTTCTTGAAATCTTATCAATCTCGTCTATATATATAATGCCGTGTTCGGCTCTATCAATATCAAAATCTGCCGCCTGAATAAGGCGTAGCAATATATTCTCCACATCCTCGCCGACATAACCGGCCTCTGTAAGGGTAGTTGCATCAGCAATTGCAAAAGGCACATCGAGTATCTTTGCAAGTGTCTGTGCAAGCATGGTTTTACCCACACCCGTATGACCTATCATGAGTATATTACTTTTCTGAATATCAACATCCGAGCCTTTATCGAGATTGATTCTTTTGTAGTGGTTATAAACCGCAACACTCAGGGCTATTTTTGCAGCATCCTGCCCGATAACATATTCATCGAGCCTTGCCTTGATTTCCTGCGGTTTGAGAAGCTCCTGTTCGCCCTCGGCCGTTTTCTTTGCCCCACGCTTTTTGTTCAGGTCCTGGTCCTCGTCAAGTATCGCCTGACAAAGCTCAATGCACTCATTGCAGATGTAAACACTTGGCCCTGCGATGAGCTTGCCTACCTGAGCCTGAGGTTTGCGGCAGAAGGAACAAACAATGGTCTTCTCTCTTCTGTCATCGTCTCTTGGCATTTTTAGCCTCCCGGTATTAAAGAGAATTAGAGTTATCTTTTGATAATCACCTTGTCAACAAGACCGTATTCAAGAGCCTCCTGAGATGTCATATAATTATCCCTCTCGGTGTCTCTTGCAATTATTTCAATTGGCTTGCCGGTATTCTGAGCAAGTATCTTGTTGAGCCTCTCTCTGGTTCTTAGAATATGGTCAGCAACAATTTTGATTTCGGTTGCCTGGCCCTGTGCGCCGCCCAGAGGCTGGTGAATCATTATATCACAGTTTGGCAGAGCATAGCGCTTGCCCTTTGTTCCGCACGAAAGCAGGAATGCACCCATGGATGCCGCCATACCCATGCAGATTGTTGAAACATCGCACTTGATGTAATTCATTGTATCATATATCGCAAGGCCGGCAGAAACGGAGCCGCCGGGGCTGTTGATATAGAAGCTGATGTCCTTATCAGGGTCGGCAGCCTCAAGGTGAAGCATCTGAGCCACAATAAGGCTTGCGGTTGTGTCGTTGACCTGGTCAGAAAGAATAATAATTCTTTCATTGAGAAGCCTGGAAAATATATCGTAGGAGCGCTCGCCCCTACTTGTCTGTTCAATAACATACGGCACTAATGATGGCATAATATTTCCTCCTATTTTAAAAATAAAGTATTAACTTAATTAAAAATCCACACGTAAAAACTCCCGAAAGCAAACCTTTTTATATTATAGTGTAATGCAGCTGCCATTATTCAGCGCTCTGTGCTTTCTTTTTAGCCCTTGTTTTTTTTGGGAGCAGGCTTCGCTGCTTCCTCAGTGGGCTTTTCTTCTTTGTCCTCTTGCTCCTTTTTCTCCTCAGGCTTAATCGGCTTTGCGCTGGCGGCAATAACCTCAACCGCTTTTCTGCCCTTGATGTCTGCGGCAACACTTTCTTCGGCTACAATTTTCTTAATTGTATCAATATCTATACCGTAATTTTCCGCCATTTTTTTAATTTCTTCTTCAATTTCCTCCTCAGAGGCGGTAATGCCCTCAATCTCCGCGATTTTTTCTAGTGCAAGCTGAACCTTAACCTGCTCCTTTGCCTGATTGAGCATATCCTCATCAAACTTATTGCGGTCCATGCCGAGATACATCAGGTATGTGTCAAGGTCAATGCCTTGCTGGCTGATTCTCTGTGCAAAGGAGTTCTTGTTGTCCTCCGCTCTCTTTTCAAACATAACCTCGGGGATTTCCGCCTTTAGATTATTTGCTATCTTTCTGAGAAGCTCCTCCTCAAAATCGTTTTTGGCATGTTCTTGCTTATGGTGCAGCATATCCTGACTGATGCCGTTTTTAAGGTCTTCAACGGTTTCATAGTCCTCACCGACATCCTTTGCAAAATCATCGTCAAGCTCGGGTAGCTCTTTTAACTTTATTTCATGAACCTTGACTTTGAATGCTGCCTCTTTTCCCGCAAGCTCGGGTGTGTATTCTTCGGGGAAGGTCACATTGACATCAAACTCGTCATTGACACTGTGGCCAATAATCTGTTCCTCAAAACCGGGGATGAACTGGCCGCTGCCCAGAGTGAGGGAATGGTTTTCACCCTTGCCTCCTTCAAATGCCTTGCCGTCAACAAAGCCCTCAAAATCAATAACAGCGATGTCGCCGTTTTGGGCGGCTCTGTCTTCAACCGTTATCATTCTCGAGTTTCTTTCACGCAGGCGGTTGATTTCAGCGTCAACCTCTTCGACCGTGACGACCGGCTCCGCTTTGACTGCCTCTAATCCCTTATATTCCCCAACATCAATTTCCTCGGGCTTAACTGTAGCCTTAACGAGCATATCGACGCCGTTTTGTCCCATTTCTTTAACTTCAACACTGTAATCTACAATATTAAGAGCAGACTCCTTTAAAGCCGAATCAACAGCCTCGGGATATATTGATTCAAGCGCATCCTCATAAAAAACACCCTTGCCATAAAGGCTTTCTATCATGTGACGGGTTGCCTTGCCCTTACGAAACCCGGGAACGCTGATATTTTTCTTCTTCTTATTGTATGCCTTTACTATAGCCTCTTCAAACACCTGAGCGCTGATTGAAACATTAAGTTCATAGGCATTGGTCCCGGTCTTATTTGTGGATTTTAACATGGGAATTTTCCTCCTGTACTTTACATTAACCTATATATTATATCAAATAGCATTTAGGATTGCCATAGATAACAAAATATTTTTAGAGTGTTTTCTCTTTTATTAAGACTGATAAACGAGCTTAGGACAAAAGCCGAGGTAATCTGCCGACACGAGCTGGAATTTAATGCCTTGCGCAATGCCGTTAAATGCCCAGCGGCAAGATGCTCCGTGAAGATGGGCATAATAGCAACACGCTATTTCTTCGTCAATGAGCACATCCATTATCTCATTACAAACGGTATCCTCGGTTATGGGCGGGTAATGGAGAAAAACAACCTGCTTGCCTCCGAGCTGCTTTGCCGCTTTGATTGAAGCCGATAACCTGCCGGCTTCACGGCGGAGCACCTTTTTATCCTCACTGACTTCACAGTCAAAAAACCAGCCTCTGGTGCCGCAAACGGCGATTTCACCGACCTTATAGGCATTATTGTGAAGGATTTGAAGGGTATCAAGAGAATTTTTCTTGAAAAAATCCTCCATTTTTTTCCTGGTGTTCCACCAATAATCGTGATTACCCTTTAGAATTATTTTATTACCTGGCAGAGAGTCGAGAAAGCGAAAATCCTCAAGGGCATTCTCAAGCTTTAACGCCCATGAAATGTCACCGGCGATAACCACGGTGTCATCGCCCTTGACAATTGCTCGCCAGTTTTTTTCGAGCCGCTGCCCGTAGTTTTCCCATCCGATGAAGATATCCATCGGTTTATCGGCGCCGAGTGAAAGGTGAGTGTCGCCGATGACAAAAAGGGACATATTATCACCC
>JAAZFZ010000090.1 GCA_012511485.1 Clostridiales bacterium
ACCGTATTATTAATTCACTCAAATTGGTATGTTGTAAGGGTAAGAAAACTACTCATTTGATAGGCATGCAGGATTTTTCTCAATTCACTTGATAAGAGCAGGTAAATAATGGTACAATGTCGGTTAGATAAAAAGGGATGTATGCAGAAATGATTATTATTTCTTGCGTTTAACACCGTTCTTGTCCGTATTAAGGGATTTATTTTATACACAACAGGTTGCCTGTTGTGTAATTGTGATTGAAAAATGACTTGTTATGATAATAATATCCGAAAAAGCGATTATTAAATAAGCTAGCCTGCTTCGGTATAAGGCAGGCTGTCTGTTTTATAAACAACCCTCAAAAAGGTCATGAGTATATGAATATTCAAACGAGAAGTTTCAGAAAATAACTTGACAACCTATGAGTAATAGTTTTATCATTATATCTTAAGTTTAATATTTTTATATTCAATAAGCAATAATTCGGAAAGGTGAAAAAAGGATGGAAAATCAGCTTGCAGTTGTCCTTGATTTCGGGGGTCAGTATTCCCACCTCATTGCACGCAAAGTGCGTGAGTGTGGAGTTTACTGCGAAGTCAAGCCCTACACAACATCCATTTCGGATTTGGCAAAACTCAACCCCATGGGTATTATACTTACCGGCGGACCCAAAAGCGTTTATGTTGAAGGTTCTCCGCTGTATGATTCTTCACTGTTTGAATTAGGCGTCCCTATTCTGGGCATTTGCTATGGTGCGCAGCTGACAGCTCACCTCAACAGCGGCAAGGTTGTTAAGGCGAAAAAGGCGGAATTCGGAGGAGTGACTCTCAATATTTGCGACACATCCTCTCTTCTGCTTAAAGGCATTGAAAAGACCTCAACCTGCTGGATGAGCCATACGGACTTCATTGCCGAGCCTCCTAAGGGCTTTAAGGTAACCGCATCAACAGAAAACTGCCCATGTGCGGCAATGGAGAATTGCGAAAAACGAATTTTTGCTGTACAGTTCCACCCTGAGGTTTCACACACTGAGCATGGCTTGAAGGTATTGAATAATTTTCTAAAAGATATTTGCGGCTTTTCGGGCGATTGGCGTATGTCTGACTATGTTGATAATACTATTAAAGCTCTCAAAGAAAAAATAGGCGATAAAAAGGTTCTTTGTGCTCTTTCCGGCGGTGTTGATTCAACAGTTTCCGCAGTTATGGTCCATAAGGCAGTAGGCAAAAACCTGACCTGCATTTTTATTGACCACGGCCTGCTCAGAAAAAACGAGGGCGATTCTGTTGAGGAAATGTGCCGCACAAAATTTAACATGAATTTTATCCGCCTTAATGCTCAGGAGCAGTTCCTCACGAAGCTTGCAGGAGTTACTGACCCTGAAACAAAGCGAAAGATTATCGGTGAGGAATTTATTCGCTGCTTTGAAAAAGTCGGTAAGCAATTAGGCAAGGTTGATTTTCTTGTTCAAGGCACAATATACCCTGATATTATTGAAAGCGGGCTAGGAGATCGTGCTGTAATCAAGAGCCACCATAATGTCGGCGGATTGCCGGATGTTATTGATTTTAAAGATATAATTGAACCTCTGCGCCTTCTGTTTAAGGATGAGGTTCGAAAAGCCGGAATTGAGCTTGGCATTGATGAAAAGCTAGTATGGCGCCAGCCTTTCCCCGGTCCCGGGCTTGCGGTTAGAATTATAGGTGAAATTACGAAAGAGAAGGTTGCCCTTCTTCAGGATGTGGATGCAGTATTCCGTCAGGAGATTGCTAACGCAGGCCTTGAAAGAAGCATAAGCCAGTATTTTGCCGTGCTGACAAACATGAAAAGTGTGGGCGTTATGGGAGATGGGAGAACTTATGAATATGCAGTTGCTCTCAGGGCAGTAAAAACAACCGATTTTATGACAGCTGATTTTGCGCATATACCCTATGAGGTTCTCAACAAGGTTTCGACAAGAGTCGTCAATGAGGTTAGCAATATTAACAGGGTAGTATATGACATTACTGCCAAACCCCCTGCAACTATCGAGTGGGAGTGATTCCCCTTAGTTTTGATGTGTCGAAAAACCCAGTGTTTATGCGGGTTTGCGGGCTTCGCCGAAATTGTCACTCTGTTTTTGCAACACTTTTGCAACACGTTGTGAGAAAAAATGTTTTGCAACAGATGAAATAGTAACAAGTGGCTTTTAGGTAAAAGACAAAATATACTTTGAAATGGGAATTCCGGACTCGCTGTTCTGGATTCCCATTTTGCATTATTGATATAAAGGTTTGCTTCTTATATAGTAGTGGCAGAGGTGAAATCTATGAATAACCAACACTACTATTTCTATTTAACAGATAATGAAAGACTTCTGCTTATTCAATCACTTGTAAGGTTGAGAAATAACCTTATAGAACAGAATAAATACACAGATGTAGTTGACGATGTTCTTTGTATTGTAACATCAGCAAGAAAAAAGAGAGTGATAGTTAAATATGTATAGCATTGCCGTTTGCTCAGTGATTGAGTAGACGGCTTTTTGAGTTAAGGCTGTTTTCGTTAGGAATTATACCTGATGAGAACAGCCTTATTTTTTTGCAAAAAAATTTTTTCTATTTTTTTCAGAAAAATGGGTGTGCAAAAGGCGACATTTGTAC
>JAAZFZ010000091.1 GCA_012511485.1 Clostridiales bacterium
CCACAACCCTGTGTGGTAAGCCCAACAGCTGCAGCACCCTTTCCGCATCTCTTGTGAGGGATTCCAGCTCATCATAGGAGTTTTCGGGATTTGCGAATTTGACAAGCTCAACCTTGTTGAACTGGTGCTGGCGGATAAGCCCTCTTGTATCTCTGCCTGCGCTACCTGCCTCGGCACGGAAACATGCGGAATATGCGCAATACTTTATCGGCAGCTTTTTGCCGTCAAGTATCTCGTCTCTGTGCATATTGGTAACCGGAACCTCGGCGGTTGGAATAAGAAAATAATCGTTATTTGTCTTAAAGGCATCCTCCTCAAACTTAGGCAACTGGCCGGTGCCTGTCATTGAAGCCCTGTTCACCATATAAGGAGGGAATACCTCAAGATAGCCGTTCTCACTGTGGGTGTTGAGAAAAAAGTTTATTATTGCCCTTTCAAGCTTTGCTCCCATTCCCCTGTAAAAGTGGAATCTTGCGCCCGTGACCTTTGCAGCTGTTTCGGGGTCAAGTATGCCCATGTCGGCACCTATATCCCAATGCGCCTTCGCTTGAAAATCAAATTTTCGCGGCTCACCCCAGCGGCGGATTTCAATATTCTCACTGTCATCTTTGCCGACAGGGACACTCGAATGCGGAATATTCGGAAATTCATACATTATTGAGCTTTGCTTTGCCTCAATTTCGGAAAGTGCGGCATCATTGTTTTTTATGCTCTCCTTGAGCTCGTTCATGCGCACCATTATTTGCGAAATATCGCCGCCCTCTTTTTTTATGCGCGGAATCTCCTTGTTTGCTGCGTTTTGCTGCTGCTTGAGCGCCTCGGTCTGAGCAATCAGCTCACGGCGTTTCAAATCAAGGCTGAGGACCTCGTCAACAAGAGCGTCCATATTCTTGTTCCTACTGCGCATTGCGTCCTTTACCTTTTGCGGGTTTTCTCTGATTAGCTTTATATCCAGCATTTCAATCTCTCCATTTATTAATCTTCAATTTCCTTTAGCGCACCGGCTATTCTCGCAAGGTCATCCTTGTCGTAAAAGGCAATCTCCAGCGTTCCCGCTTCGCTTCTTCCTTTTGTTATTACCTTTGCCCTCCTGCAAAGAGCATTAGTAAGAGTCAGCTCAACATCGTCAAAATAGGCGTCCCTTCTGGTTTTGAAAGCTTGGTCTGATTTTTCTTTATTAGAATTTTTGGCAAGTCTTTCAACCTCCCTGACCGAAATACCTTTTTTGACAACCAGTTTAGCGGTCTCTATAAGCTCTGCCTCATTTTTGAATGAGAGCAGTGCTCGGGCATGGCCTGCGGAGATTTTGCCCTCGCTGACCATTTCCGCAACCTGAGGCGGCAGCCTGAGTAGCCTCATTGCATTTGCGACTGCCGGCCTTGACTTGCCGACTCTGTCTGCGGTTTCCTCCTGAGTGAGTGAAAACCTGTCCATAAGCCGCTGATATCCTTTTGCCTCCTCCATCGGGTTGAGGTCTTCACGCTGAAGGTTTTCAATAAGGGTCAATGCCATGGCCTCGTCGTCATTGAGCTCCTTTATGACAACCGGAACTTCAGTAAGCCCCGCAAGCCTTGAGGCTCTCCAGCGGCGTTCACCTGCAACCTACTGATAGCCTCCGTCCGAAAGCGGGCGGCCAAGCAGGGGCTGAATTACTCCGTGATTGGCAATGCTTTGCGCCAGCTCGGAGAGTGATTCGTCGTCAAAATATTTTCTGGGCTGCTCCCTGTTAGGCTCAATGTCCATGAGCTTGAGCTTGACTGCGCTGGCAGTGCTGTTTTCTTCAACTGCAATGTCAACAAAAAGCGCATCAAGCCCCCGCCCCAAACCACTTTTTTTTGCGGCCATTTATATCACCTCTGATTTTTTTGATTCGAATTTATAAACTCGCTGCACAGCTCCTCGTATGACGAGCTCCCTTTCGATGTATGGTCATAATACTTAACCGGCAGCCCGAAGCTTGGTGCCTCAGAGAGCCTGACATTCCGGGGGATAACTGTTGCATAAACCTTTTTTGGAAAAAATTTTTTGACCTCATCCACCACCTGTTGTGTTAGGTTGAGCCTCCCGTCATACATAGTGAGGAGGACACCCTCAAGCTCGATAAACGGATTGTATAATCTTTTGACCTGTCTGACTGTGGACATCAGCTGTGAAAGCCCCTCCAGAGCATAGTATTCGCATTGGATGGGCACCAGAATCGTATCTGTAGCGCACAGCGAATTAAGAGTAATCAGCCCAAGCGATGGCGGACAATCCAAAAAAATGAAATCGAACTCATCCTTGACCAATGCAAGTGCGTTTTTGAGCCTTGTCTCCCTGTTTTCCATTTCAACCAGCTCAAGCTCTGCCCCTGCAAGAGCCATGCTTGAAGGGATAATCCATACATTGTCGAATTCAGTTTTTATTATTGCCTCAGAAGCCGGTGCAACATTCACAAGTATATCATAAATTGATTTCTCAAGGTTTCTTTTATTAATGCCGAGGCCACTTGTAGAATTGCCCTGCGGGTCAATATCAACCAATAAGACCTTAAAGCCTCTTGCTCCTATTGCTGCGGTTAGGTTAACTGCGGTTGTTGTTTTGCCCACGCCGCCCTTTTGGTTGACTATTGCGATGGTTTTGCCCATTATTCAGGATCCTCCCCTTAAATATCATAGCCTTATGATTATAGCATATTTTTACACAAAATCAAACTTTTTTCATTGTTTCATGTGAAACATCGGCCTGATAACAGCAAGAGGGCAAGCCTTGCGACCTGCCCTCCTGCTGTGGATGTGGGGTGTGAAAGAGAAAGATATGGTAATTGGGAGTTGTAGAAATTAATTATGCGCCCTGGTTATGAGATTTTACAACAAATCCCTTGCATTTCGGGATTCTCACAACATATTCTATATATTCCTCGGTCTCGCTTTTGACCGAATCCGCATCAATCCCTGCCTGGCGCATTGTATTAACGGCATGATTAAGAGTGTTTACAAAGATTCTGACGTCCTTAAAAACCTTGTTTATCGGCTTGCGGCAGGCTGCCCTGTTGTTAAGCATCTGCTCTATGAGCCTGTCTGTTTCTGCAACATTCAGATGCCTGTCTACAATTATACTCAGTGCTCTGTTCAGTTGACCCTCATTTTCAAGCCTGAGAAGGGCTCTTGCGTGCCTCTCCGTGAGGTCGTTTTTTACAATAATCTCTCTGATTTCTTCAGAAAGTCTCAATAAACGCAGCTTATTGCTCAATGTCGACTGAGCCTTGCCAAGAATTTTTGCAACCTCTTCCTGTGTCATTGAAAATCTGTCCATGAGCTGTTTTATTGCATTTGCTTCCTCGAAAAAGCCAAGATCCTGCCTTTGGAGGTTCTCAAGCAAAGCGTAGATGGCGGATTTTTCGTCAGATGCCTCCATGAGAATACACGGGACTCTTGTTAGACCGACAATTCTAGAAGCCCGAAGTCGACGCTCGCCAGCTATTAGCTCATATTTACCGTCCGCGCTTGCCCTCACATTAATAGGCTGAATGATGCCGTTATGTTTAATGCTGTCCGCAAGCCCTTCAAGCTCGTCAGAATCAAACCTTCTTCTGGGCTGACTTGGGTTAGGCACTATATCCTCCTGCGGAATAAGCAGTATATGACCGCCGGACTCAATTTTCTTTTGGTTTTTCATTATAAAAAACCTCCTCCGATTTTAGCCGTCCTGAAAGCCCCTGCTTACAATAATAGACTAACACCGAAGAAGTAATTTGTCCAACATTTTCGTTTTTCAAATTCCTGCACAAGTCAACCGTTTCATCATTTATTCGAGCGGCCTTTTTGCGATTTGTGCCGCAGAGCGTGGATATTTTGGCGGAGTTTGCGATATCTTTCTTATCAAAATAAGATTTCTCCCCCCCGTATCATTGAGATTAAACGATTTTATTTCGTCTATCC
>JAAZFZ010000092.1 GCA_012511485.1 Clostridiales bacterium
AGACGACTGTCCATAGAAAGGGACTTAATTCCCTCACCGCAAAATTCCAGCGAGCGGTAAAGTGCGCCGTCAACCCCGATTAATCCGATAAGATGGAGAATGATATCCTTGCCGGCAACATATTTTCTGCATTTGCCGGTAAGCACCACCTTGATTGCGGAGGGAACTTTGAACCATGCCTTTCCCGTAACCATAGCGGCAGACATATCCGTTAAGCCGACTACTGTGGAAAAGGCTCCGAGCGCACCGTAGCTGCAGGTGTGTGAGTCCGATCCGATTATCGCATCCCCGGGCAGGACAATCCCTTTTTCAGGCAGGAGAGCATGCTCAATGCCCATTTCGCCGACATCAAAAAAATGCTCTATTTCATACCTGCGTGCAAAATTGCGGACCTGAAAACAGTTCTGCGCCGATTTAATATCCTTGTTTGGCGTGAAATGGTCAAGTACAAAGGAAATTTTGCTCTTGTCAAACACTTTTGATGCACCGCACCGTTCAAATTCGTTAATGGCAACAGGGGTTGTGACATCGTTGGCCATAACAAGGTCAAGCTCAGCTTCAATAAGCTGACCTGCGTAAACCTCCGGCAGCCCGGCATGTGCGGCAAGTATTTTCTGCGTCATTGTCATCGCCATAATCAGTACCTCCCTGTGTTCATTAGCTTGTGCTCAATGGAATCAACCAGAGCCAGCCAGCTGGCTTCAATAACATCCTTTGAAACACCTACGGTAGTCCAGACCTCTGTGCCGTCAGTCGAAGTAATAAGAACCCTGACCTGTGCGGCAGTTGCATATTTTGGCTCCATAACACGAACCTTGTAGTCAACCAGCCTGACCTTAGCCAAAATAGGATAGAATTCCGAAAGGGCTTCCCTAAGTGCGGAGTCAAGTGCATTCACGGGGCCTTCACCGTCGGAGGCAGAGATTTTGACCTTGCCGTTTACCTTGAGCTTTATTGTGGCGGTAGCGCTTCGGTTGTTGTCATAGGGCAGCTCGTCTAGCACCTTATAGCTGACAAGGTCAAAGAACGGCTCAAAATGCTCCGCCAGCCTGCGGATAATCAGCTCCAGCGAAGCCTCCGCCCCTTCATACTGAAAGCCCAGGTATTCCTTCTCCTTGATTTGATTAAGGATTTCATTGATAACGGGGGAGTTCCTGTCAAAATCGGGATATAGCTTCAAGACCTTTTCTAAGACCGCCGCCCTGCCGGTAAACTCGCTCATAAGGAACCTTCTGCGGTTACCGACAAGAGAGGGGTCAATATGCTCAAAGGATGAGGAATTTTTCATGACAGCATCCATATGCATCCCTGCCTTGTGTGCAAAGGCACTCCTGCCGACAAAGGGCATATTTTTATGCAGTGAAATATTAGCGGTTTCAGATATCCTAAAAGCGCAGGAGGTAAGCTCCGCAAGCTTTTCTTCGGGTATGCAGCTATATCCTAGCCTTATCTGAAGATTCGGGATAATTGAGGAAAGGTTAGCATTGCCGCAGCGCTCCCCAAAGCCCAGAAAGGTGCCCTGAACCTGACTGGCTCCCGCCTGAACTGCAAGCACCGAGGAGGCAGCTGCCATATCGGAGTCATTATGCGCATGAATGCCGATATCAATATCATCGAATTGGGAGCAGACTTTTTTCGTTATGTCGTATATTTCCTGAGGCAGAGTTCCGCCGTTTGTGTCGCATAAGCACAGGCAGTATGCCCCGCCGCAGACTGCGGCATCCAGAGCCTCCAAAGCATAGCCCGAATCACTCTTATATCCGTCATAAAAATGCTCGGCATCAAATATCACCTGCCTGCCGTTCTCCGCAAAAAAGCGGCAGGTTTCTTCAATCATTTTAAGGTTTTCCTCCGGAGTCGTCTTGAGAATCTCAGTGACATGAAAGGCTGAGCATTTGCCCACAATCGTAACAAAGGGAGTGCCTGCCTCAAGCAGTGCCATGCAAGCCTGGTCCTCTTCAACGGTTGTATCCTTGCGCCGTGTTGAGCCGAAGGCGGATAGCACACTGTTTGTCAGCTTTAATGACCTTGCCCTCTCAAAGAACTCCAGCTCCTTAATGTTTGAAGCGGGGTTGCCCGCCTCGATTAAGGAGATTCCCAGCTCGTCAAGTGCAGCAACAATATTCAGCTTGTCATTGACGGAAAAGGAAATCCCCTCAGACTGCGCTCCGTCCCGCAGAGTGGAATCAAGAATTGTGACACGCTTCATATGTATTCCTCCGCAAGGTTTATTTGAAAGGCTATTCGTTAATATTCTTATCGCCGCTTTCGAGTGCCGTCATGCCTGAGCGGGAAAGCTCTGCAATTGTGTAATGGCTTGTAATATCCGCAATAAAGCGGTCAATTATCGAGCTTTCTCCCGTGAGCTCTGCCGTCAGTGTCAGATGGCCTATATCCTTCACCCTTGCGCCATAGGCGGTTATGGTTTTGAGAACACTCGGCCGCTCTTTGTTGACACAGCGGATTTTAACCAGCAACAGCTCGCTCGAAACGGTTTTTTCCTCCTCAAGACGGACTACGCTGACAACATCCTCAAGCTTGAGCAGCTGCTGCTCAACCTGCCTGAACTGAGAAGGCTCTACATGCGAAACAATTGTCATCCTTGATAATTCAGGCGTTTCCGTTTCCGAAACATTGAGGCTCTGAATATTGAATCCGCGCCTTGCGAACAGGCCGCAAACACGCAGAAGCACACCGGCATGGTTTTTCACCAAAGCCGAAAGCTCTAATCTTTCCTGCATAACATTACCCCCAATTTAACGGTTTTTTATAATGTCCGAATAGAAGCTGCTTTTATTCACCCTGCCGACACAGCACAGCGCTGTATTTTCGAGGCGGAGCAGCTCCTGTGCGGCGGCGCGGATTTTCTCAATTGTTATTGACCTGAAATTCTCAATTATTTTATCCTCATCCTCAACACAGTTGAACAAAAGCTCGCTCCTGCCCATTCGTGACGCTCTCGCCGGAGTAGCCTCAAGCCCCATTACAAGTGATGCGGCAGCCTGCTCCTGCGACCTGTGCAGTTCCTCGAGTGTGATGCTTTGCGGATAATCACGCAAAATCGAAAACACCTCTTTGAGAGCCTGTTCCTCCGCTTTTTTTGAAAGCCCCTTGCTAATGGCAAAAATACATCCGATGAGATATGATGCATTAAAGGCGTCAATTGAATACACAAGGCCCAGCTCTTCACGGATACGCTGAAAAAGCCTCGAGGATGTCGAGCCGCCGAGAATGTTGCAAAGAAGAGCGCAGGCGTATCTGTTCTCATCATCTGCCCCGACGCCCTTTAAACCAAGAATAAGCTGGTTTTGCTCAAAGTCCTTGCTCACTGTCTTAATAAAAGGGGTAAAGACGGCCTGACGCTTTTTTATCGGGTTGTTTGTGGGCTTAATGGAGCCGAAATATTTTTCACAATCCTCAATAACCCTATCCTTGTCAAAGCAACCGCAGAAGGAGACAACCATCCTTTCCGGAACAAAAAATTCAGACATATGCTCACGCAGCCCCTGAGCTGTTGCAGCGTTGACAGTGCCCCTGCTGCCGAGTATATTCCTGCCCAAGGCATCACCTGACCAGGCATTTTCATAAAATGTGTCAAGGCACAAATCCTCAGGGTTATCCTCATACATAGCTATTTCTTCAACGATAACGCCCTTTTCGAGTTTGATATCCTCCTCGTCAAGCCGTGGATTTGTCACCATATCGCCCAGAATATCAAAAGCTTTGTCAACGTGGTCGGTAAGGCTCCGACAGTAAAAGCAGGTGTACTCCTTTGTTGTGTAGGCGTTGAGCGCACCGCCGATTTCATCCATCTGAGTTGCAATGTCAAAGGCAGAACGAGTAGGCGTACCTTTAAAAATCATGTGCTCGATAAAATGTGAAAAGCCTGCACTGCTTTCTTTCTCATATCCCGAGCCGCTACCTACCCAGATGCCCATTGTGCAGCTTCGTGCCCAGTCAACATAATCGAGCATTATTCTGAAACCGTTGGAAAGAGTAATTTTCTCCATTAAAAATCTCCCGTTTTATTTTTGCCTTTTGTCAAAATATATGTCCCTGCTGCGCTCGGCTTTCGCAAATTTTCTTGCCTTTTCCTTAGGCTTATCAAATTCAAAGGCAAGCGTAGCCCCGCCAAAGGTGATAATGTCCCCATCTTCAAGCGAAGTCTTATGCTTGACAGGCTCTCCGTTAACAAATACTCCCGTTCTTGAAAGAGTGTCCGCCACAAGCCAGCCGCCCTTTCGCAGGGCAACTACCGCATGAAACCTTGAAACGGTCGAATAATTTAGAACAATATCACAAGAGGTGCTTCGCCCGACAGAGTTTTCCCAGTTTTGGAGCGGGATAATGTCGCCGTTTGCAGTGTTTGTCAGGTGAGCAGGGAGATACGGACCCTTTGGCTTATGCCTGAGCATTGAAACTGAACAATAAAGCAAAATCAGAAAAGCAAAAGCGGGCAAAATATATCGGGCAATTTGAAAAAAATCCGCAGGCAATTCAACACCCCCTTGTATTATGCTTCTCCGCTAATGGGAATATTTATACATTTTACTATTTTAAAGCCATAAGCTGCAAATGTCAATCCCTGCGTCACCGTTGGAGTTTCCATATCAGAAATATTAAACAAGGATGCAAAATACTACGATTGTAAAAATCATCCGTTTGTATAATCCCGAAATTTAATAAATATTGAAAGAAAAGTGGGTAAAAATTTCAAAAAAAACTGAATTACTACAAAAACTTTTATGAAAACAAACAAAAATGAAATTTTGACATTAAATATTTGCATTTTCAGCTTCCTTTGTATATAATTATTTAGTATCAACGTTATACAAAAATGTTAGGAGTTTTGGGAAATGAGTTATATTCACGACATTATCCACAGGGTTGAGGAGCAGAATAAAAATCAACCGGAGTTTGTTCAGGCAGCAACTGAGGTATTGACATCAATTGCTCCGGTTATCGAAAAAAACCAAATTTATCAGAAATGGTCACTGCTTGAGCGTATTGTTGAGCCTGAAAGGGTAAATATGTTTAAGGTTACATGGATTGATGAAGCCGGAAAGGTGCAGACAAACAGAGGCTACCGTGTTCAGTTCAACAGTGCCATAGGGCCTTACAAGGGTGGCCTGCGTTTCCACCCATCGGTGAATCTGAGCATAATAAAATTCCTGGGCTTTGAGCAGATATTTAAGAATTCGCTCACAGGGCTGCCCATAGGCGGCGGCAAGGGCGGCTCGGACTTTGACCCCAAGGGAAAGAGTGAGCTTGAAATTATGCATTTCTGCCAGAGCTTTATGACTTCTTTGTACAGAGTTATCGGTGCAGATGTTGATGTTCCCGCAGGTGATATCGGTGTCGGGGGCAGGGAAATCGGCTATATGTTCGGCCAGTATAAAAGAATCACAGGCCATTATGAGGGAGTTCTTACAGGAAAAGGGCTTTCATACGGCGGCTCCCTTGCAAGGACAGAGGCGACGGGCTTCGGGCTGATTTATCTTGTTGAAGAAATGCTTCGTGACCATTCTGACTCAATCGAGGGCAAAACAGTTGTTGTTTCAGGTGCGGGAAATGTTGCTATCTATGCAATTACAAAGGCGCAGCAGCTCGGCGCAAAGGTCGTCACTGCAAGCGATTCAAACGGCTATATCTATGATGCCGACGGCATTGATGTTGAGGCACTCAAGGATATTAAGGAGGTCAAGAGGGGCAGAGTTAAGCAATACCTGAGCTATCGCCCCAATGCGAAGTATTTTGAAAACGGCTGCGTCTGGGAGGTTCCCTGTTATGTTGCCCTGCCATGCGCGACGCAGAATGAAATGGATATTTACTCCGCAAAAACACTTATTAAAAACGGCTGCAAAGCTGTTGGCGAGGGTGCAAATATGCCCTCTACTCCTGAGGCTATTGATGCTTTCATTGAGAATAAGATTCTGTTTGCACCGAGCAAGGCTGCAAATGCCGGCGGTGTTGCAACCTCCGCTCTTGAGATGAGCCAGAACAGCTCACACCTGAGCTGGACATTCAAGAAGGTCGATTCGGAGCTTAATAAAATAATGAAAAACATTTACGCCAATATGAATGCCGCCGCTATCGAATACGGCGCAAAGGATAATTTTGTTGTAGGTGCGAATATTGCAGGCTTCCTAAAGGTTGCGGACGCTATGCTCGCACAGGGTATTGTGTAATCTTTTTATAATAATAGCTTTGTTAATCTCCCGATAGCGGTTAAGCCGCTTTTGGGAGATTAAATTTGTTTTAAAAAACTTACCCTAAAATCGCCAAAATATTCCATAATAATTGTGCCATTTTTCTAGATATAGGCGATTATTTTGTATACAATTTATTGACTGAAAATTATCGTTATGATATGATTAGCTGTAACCGCTTGTAACGGTTATATATATTAGGAAGGGTAATATCTGTTATGGAAAAATACATATTATTTGCTGTAATAGCTTTAAATTTAATATTGATTGTTCTTGTGCTGACGGTGGGCAGATCAAAGAAATATGAATCGGAGCTTTTCAGGCTCAGTGAGGATATTGAGGAGCTGAAAACAAAGCTTGCCGTCATTCTTCAACAGATTGAAAGCAGCAGCCGCAGCTCGGCGGATGAATTTGAAAGAGGGCGCAGGGAACAGGCAGAGTTTCAGCGTGAGTTGAGAACTCAGACTGCTGAGAGCCTCAATACTATAGCTGCAAAGCTTGGCGAAATGACCAAGGCAAATTTTGAGCATCAGCAGAAGCTGACAGTCACTCTGAGCGAATCGCTCAACACTATCAGAACAAACAATATTGAGCAGAACGAAAGGCAGAGCCGTGTTGTCAGCGATGCAATTACAAAAATGCAGGAGAGCAACGAGAAAAAGCTTGACGAAATGAGGGCGACCGTTGACGAAAAGCTCAGCACAACTCTCACCTCAAGGCTTGACGCATCGTTTAAAACCGTTTCGGAGCAGCTTCAAAATGTATATAAATCGCTCGGTGAAATGAAGGAGCTTTCAACCGGCGTTACGGATAATGTTACCTCCCTCAACAGGGTGCTTACCAATGTCAAGGCTAGGGGTACATGGGCGGAAATTCAGCTGGGCAGCATACTTGACCAGACCATTCCGAATATGTACGAGCGTAACTTTTCAACAAATAAGGAGACAAATCAGAGGGTTGAATTTGCAGTTAGAATTCCTTCAGGCGAGAGCAGCGACGAGAACATCTATCTGCCCATTGATTCAAAGTTCCCGATTGAGGACTATATAAGACTCTGCGAGGCTGCCGACAATGCGGATGCTGCAGGCGTTGATGCTGCCAGAAAAGCGTTGGAGAGAAGAGTAATCGAAAGTGCAAAGGATATCGGCAAATACATAAATGTACCCGAAACTACCCCCTTTGCGATTATGTACCTTGCGACGGAAGGGCTTTATGCAGAAATTGCATCGTCGAGAACAGGTCTCCCCGAGAGGCTTCAGCATGATTTTAATGTCATGATAGCGGGGCCGACAACTATAACGGCGCTTCTCAATTCACTTTCTATGGGACTAAAGTCAATTGCAATTAATAAGAAGGCAAATGAAGTAGTTAAGCTGCTGGGCGCAATAAAGGATCAGTATAATATGTTCGGGAATCTGCTTGAGAAAGCAAAGAAAAAGGTTGAGGATGCAGGAAAAACAATTGACGAGGCACAGAACAGAAACAGAATAATTAAAAATAAACTTAAAAGTGTTGAAAGTATTGAAAGCACACAGGCCGATGATTTGCTGGGGCTTATTGAAGCAGCAGAGGAGGATTAATTATGATTACCGTGAAGGACCGCCTTAAAAACAGAGAAATAATTGAGAAAATGACACTTGAAGAGAAGGCTCAAATGTGTGACGGGCTTGATTACTGGCACACAAAAGCCTTTGAAAGGCTCGGTATACCGTCAATAATGTTGTGCGACGGGCCTCACGGTCTCAGGAAGCAGAACCCAAACGGCAAAAAAATGGGGCTTGGCAACTCATTCCCCGCCGTATGCTTCCCGACAGCCTGCACAACCGGCTGCTCATGGAATCCCGACCTGCTTTTTGAGATGGGCAGGGCGCTTGGCGAGGAATGCCTAAGAGAGAATGTTTCTGTATTACTGGGTCCGGGCGTAAATATGAAGCGTTCGCCTCTCTGCGGGCGTAATTTTGAATATTTTTCGGAGGATCCTCTTCTTGCGGGCAAGCTGGCGGCAGCATATATTAAAGGCGTTGAGTCCATGGGTGTGGGTACCTCTCTCAAGCATTCTGCAGCAAACAGCCAGGAAACAAGGAGGATGACAGTTTCCTCAGTTGTTGACGAGAGAACGCTGCGTGAAATATATTTGACGGCCTTTGAAATAGCAGTCAAGGAGGGCAAGCCCTGGACCGTTATGAATTCCTATAATAAAATCAACGGTGTTCACAGCTCCGAAAACGACTGGCTGCAGAACAAGGTTCTGCGTGACGAATGTGGCTTTGACGGAGTTGTCGTGAGCGACTGGGGTGCAGTCAACAACAGGGTGAAGGGTATTAACAGCGGCAATGACCTTGAAATGCCCTCATCTAAAGGATACAATTCAAAAAAGATAATAGATGCTGTCAAAAACGGTGAAATAGATGAAGAAACACTCAACGGTCGGGTCGATAAGCTCATTGACCT
>JAAZFZ010000093.1 GCA_012511485.1 Clostridiales bacterium
AGGGAATTGGTAGATGTCAGCACTATTATTGGCAACCCGATTGAAGCCGGAGGGGTAACTATTATTCCCGTATCAAAGGTAACATACGGTTTTGCTTCAGGGGGTTCTGACTTTCCGTCAAAAACAAACCAGGAGCTTTTCGGCGGCGGAGGTGGAGCAGGGATTACTATTAATCCTGTCGCCTTTATCGTTATTAATAACGGCGATGTTACGATTAAGCATATTACCGTTGAAGAAAACTCTGCTGAGCGAATTATCGGTATGGTTCCGGACATTGTTGACAAGGTGAGTGAGGTTGTCAAGAAATACGCAAAAAAGGACGAAAATGCTCCCGATAATTCTCAACTAGTTAAGTAAAATTATTATTATTGTGTAACCGCCTGCATATTTATTCTTATAGGCAGGTGGTTACTTTGTTGATTAGAAAGACAATTGCTGCAATTGTGTTAGTATCAGTTTTTTCCTTTGTCTGTTATGCTGCAGAGCCTTCCGTTTCGGCAGAATGTGCCGTACTCATGTGCGCACAGACCGGCGAGGTGCTTTATGCACGCAACGCCTTTAAAAAGCATTCCATGGCGAGCACAACCAAGATAATGACGGCTTTGCTTGCGCTTGAAGCAGGATGCCCCGAAAAAGAGATTAAGGTCACCAAGGAAATGGTGAGTATTGAGGGCACATCCATGGGGCTTCTTGAGGGGGATAGTGTTACTCTGCTTTCGCTGGTTTACGGTATGCTCCTTGAAAGCGGTAATGATGCGGCTAACACAGTTGCATATACTCTTGCGGGTAACCCCAAAAAGTTTTCAAAGCTTATGAATAAGCGTGCTGCCAAAATAGGCATGAAGAACACAAATTTTGTGACGCCCTCTGGTCTTGATAACACAGAGCACTATTCTACAGCATACGATATGGCGCTGCTCGGGTGTGAAGCGCTTAAAAATGTTGAATTTCGCAATGTCTGCTCAAAACCGAATGTCAGGATTAGCTATGGAAATCCGCCATATATGAGAACACTTTCAAATCATAACAGGCTGTTATACAGCTATGAGGGATGCATAGGTATAAAAACGGGATTCACGAAAAAGAGCGGCAGATGCCTTGCTTCGGCCGCTGAGCGTGATGGAATAACCCTTGTGGCGGTCACTCTCAATGCCAAAAGTGATTGGAAGGATCACAAAAAAATGCTTGATTACGGCTTTTCCTTTGTCAACCAGGTAGAGCCCTATGTTAATCTTCATGATATTCGGCTGAAGGTTGTCGGTGGGCAAAAGTCAACCGTATCGGTGAGGTATTCATCGGATATTTCGACTGTTAAAACAGTCAGCGATAAAGACAGAATAGTTGAAAAGGTTTTTATCAAGCATTTTGAGTATGCACCGGTTGAAGAGGGAGATGTTATTGGCAGCATTAAATATTTCGTTGATAATAATGTTATAAAGGAAGCTGCAATTGTTGCGAGCGAAAGTGTTCAGGCAGTAATTGATGAGAATGCAAAAAATGAAAGCGATGACGAAAGCCACGGCTTTTTGGATAAGATAATCTGAAGAATTATAGAGTTTTTCAGAAGGGGTTAATGCTCTATGGCCGATAACAGTATAAGGCTTCAAAAGTTTCTTTCGGAGTGCGGAGTTGCATCCCGCAGAAGGTCGGAGGAGCTGATTTCTGCGGGAAAAGTCATGGTTAACGGGAGAACTGCTTCGTTAGGCGAAAAAATTAATCCAAAGGTTGATACTATATCGGTAAGCGGGAAAAAAGTAATTAATACTGCAAAACATGTGTATTTAATGCTTCATAAACCCAGAGGCTTTATAACCACCATGAATGATGAAATGGGTAGAAAATGTGTCGCTCAGCTTGTCGAAGATGTCGGCGAAAGGGTTTACCCAATCGGCAGGCTTGACAGAGAATCCGAAGGGCTGTTGCTTATGACAAATGACGGTGAATTTGCAAACGCCATGATGCACCCGTCACATCACATCGGCAAGACGTACCGTGTAACAATTCGCCCGGGGATTACTCAAGAGCAGATTGATTTAATGTCGGGTGGAATAGAAATTGAGGGAAGAACGACCGCCCCTTTTGATGTCAGATTAATAAAAAAAGACGACGATAGAGCTGTGCTGGAGATTGTTCTCTACGAGGGCAGAAACAGGCAGATAAGAAAAGTCTGTGAAAAGCTCAATATTGAAGTCGCAAGGCTCAAAAGAACTGCTTTTGGAGCCGTGAAGCTTGGTATGCTGCCTGCGGGCAAGTGGCGGGAGCTTTCGGAAGATGAGGTGAATAAGCTCATTTCCGTAGCAGAAAAAAGGAGCATAAAATGATAGAATTTAAGCCTGTAATTGAATCGGACAAGTCTGATTGCGAATATAAAGATATCAATGGTTTTTTCGGCTATATCGCAATTGAGGACGGCAAAAAAGAGGTA
>JAAZFZ010000094.1 GCA_012511485.1 Clostridiales bacterium
AAAAAAGAGGATTTTGTTAAAACAGCTTTTCAGACCGCAAGAGTTTCAGACGGTGACGAGCAGGATTTTGTTTTTAAACCAATTCTTTTCCCGACGAGGTAGGGCTTTGCAAAGAGCTTGTTCCCCGAGCATTGAAAATGCTGAGGGTACAGTTGATATTATATAAATTTTTGGAGGAGAAACGATGCTTAGAATTGAAAATCTCACAAAAACATATGGAGAAAAAAAGGCCGTGGACAACCTTTCACTGCACATCAATAAAGGCGAGATATATGGTTTTATCGGCCATAACGGAGCAGGTAAAACAACAACAATCAAGGCCTGCTGCGGTATTCTTCAGTTTGACCGGGGTGAAATCTACATAGACGGTATTTCAATTAAAAAGGACGCTATTGCCTGCAAAAAGAAAATTGCATATATTCCCGACAACCCGGATTTGTATGAGTATATGTCGGGTATAAAATACCTGAATTTCATAGCCGATATTTTTGCTGTTCCAAAGCAAGTGAGGGAGCAAAAAATTAAAGAATATGCGGATTTGTTTGAGCTGACGCCCGACCTAGCGCAGCCTATCAGTGCATATTCGCACGGCATGAAGCAAAAGCTGGCGGTTATTTCCGCTCTAATTCATTCGCCTAAGCTTGTTATCATGGATGAACCCTTTGTCGGGCTTGACCCGAAAGCAGCACATATTACCAAGACGCTTATGAGGGAGATTTGCGATAACGGCGGCGCCATCTTCTTTTCAACTCATGTCCTTGAGGTTGCCGAAAAGCTTTGCGATAAGGTTGCAATTATCAAAAATGGCAGGCTTGTTGTTTCGGGCAATCTAGATGAGGTTATGGGCGACGAATCTCTTGAGGAAGTATTCCTGGAATTGGAGGAAGAAAATGTTTAATGCACTGCTCAGAGCAAAACTCAGCGCTTTTGTCAGCGGCATTTTCAGAGCCTCCAAAAATGCGAAGAGTAAAAGTCCGCTTATAAAAATCGGTATAGGCTTGTTGGTTTTGTACATGATTTGCTATTTTATCTTTATGTTCGGCTGGTTCTTCTATGAGATTTGTGAGCCGTTGAGCATGGCAAACCTTCAATGGTTTTATTTTTCCGTTGCAGGCATTATGACGATAATTTTCACTTTTATTTTCAGCGTTTTCTCAACTCAATCTCTGCTTTTTGAAGCAAAGGATAATGAGATGCTGCTTGCCATGCCCATACCTCCGAAATTTATTCTGGGCAGCAGACTGGCAATAATGATAATAATGAACCTTGCCTTTGAAGCATTGATTTTTGCACCGGCTGGGGTAATTTATATCATTAAGAGTCAGACGGTAACGGCTGTCGGTGTGCTTTTCTTCGTTATTGTTTTTCTGCTTTTGCCGCTGCTTGTAATGACGCTTTCCTGCTTTTTCGGGTGGCTGGTTGCAATCATCACCGCAAGAATGAGGAACAAAAACACAATAACGGTGATTCTTTCAATCGGCTTTCTTGCGGTGTATTTTTCGGTTTTTTCCAAATTACAGAACTATATTAACCAGCTCATTCAAAACGGTGAAGCGATTGCAAATGTTATAAAAAAATCTGTTTTTCCGATTTACTACCTCGGCACTTCAATTGCAAATCAGGATTTTCCGGGGCTTATTTACTTTGCAATTTGCTGCATAGTTCCGTTCGCGATTGTATACATAGTGCTATCTAGAAGCTTTATCAGGATAGCAACAACCAAAAAGGGAGCCAAAAAAATCAAATACACCGAAACACCCCTTAACGTCAGCAGCGTAAGAGCGGCACTGACGAAAAGGGAGCTCAGGCATTTTTTTGGCAACGCAATGTATATTATGAATGGTGCGCTTGGCGTGTTGTTCACATTTGTACTTGCGGGAGTTGTGGCAGTCAACAGTGATTTATTATTTAAAATTTTTGCTCAGATACCGAACTTCGGCGAATATATCGGGCCGTTCTTATGCATAGCTCTCGGTGTGCTTGCAACAACAAACATTATCACAGCCCCGTCTATTTCTCTTGAGGGCAGAAACCTGTGGATATCGCAGTCATCACCGATTGATGCGGGAGATGTTTTAATGGCAAAGGTGAATATGCACCTTATAGTTTGCATGCCCTCTGTAATTCTTGCTGCAGCGTCATGCAGCATATTCCTTGATATCTCGCCTGTAATGAAGGCTTTTATTTTCATAATCCCCTCGCTGTTAACGGTATTCTCGGCGCTTTTCGGTCTGGCTGTCAACCTTAAATTTCCTAAGTTTGACTGGATAAACGAAACCGCGGCAATTAAACAAAGCATTAGCACGATGATTGCCATGTTCGGTTCAATGGGCGTAGTTGCTCTGCCAACAATTATTTATGTAGCGGCACTAAAGGACTTTGTTAGCATTGAGGCCTTTATGCTGATTGTAGCGGTTCTTTTTGCGGCAATTTGCGCTGCCCTTTACAGATATCTTATGACAAGAGGAAAGAGTATTTTTGAATCGCTTTGAAAGACAATATAGATTTATTCCAATGCCGAGAGTATGAAAACTGTATGCAAACGCTTCCTTGACAGTGGTATGACGGTAGAGGAAACTTCAGAGAGAACACTATTCCCTGTTGGTTTTGTCAGAACCTGCTTATAGAAGAAAAAAAGGGGGCTGTATCAACTCCGTTTCGGAGGATTGATACAGCTCCTTGTTTAAATAATAACCGCAGGGACTACCTTTGCGGTTGTCCGTTCATTTGATAACAGAAGGTGTCGCCATCAAACAATATTGCTCAGCAGCATATCCATAAAGGATTTAAAGTGTGCAAACACAATGCCCGGCTCCTGCAAATCCGGCTTCCAGCGTTTCACCCATTCGAGCGAAACGAAGCCGCCGTAATTAATATCCTTGAGAGCCTGCAGCGCATCCGTTACGGGGATGCTGCCGTAGCCCATCATTCTATATTCAACTCTTCCGTCAATTATTGAGGAATCCTTGACATGAACATGCTTTATAAGGTCGCCGAGTTTTTCGACCGTCAGCTTTGGCTCCTCGCCGGCAAAGCAGGCAGTGTGGTGGATATCCCAGAGTATGCCGCAGTTTTTGCTGCCTGTGGATTTGATGAAGGCAAGCATCCTTTCGGAGGCGGAAAGTGCGCCGTTGGTTTCAATGAGCGGGGTCACTCCAAACAATGCGGCATATTCGCAAAGTAAGCCGTATAGCCTTGCACCCAAATCAAAATCGCCGGGTGTTACCTGCGGCTCACCGGTACCCATAACACGGATGAACGGAACACCCATCCTGCCGGCCAGGTTAACATATGCACATGCCTCAACAAAAGAAGATGGAGCCTTTTCTTTATCGGCAAGTGCCGCACCGGAGGTCAGAATCGGGATTGAAAGCCCGATGCTTTCCAGCCTTTTGAGTGTAGCGTCAATGTCGGTTTTCGAGAATTCTTCAATATCCGGCGCATACATGTTGTCGCCAATGCCTCTTATTTCAACTCCGTCAAGACCTAAATCCTTAGCGGTGGATATAACCTCGTTGAATGTCCATCTCGGGCAGCCGAGGGTAGAAAACGATAATTTCAAAACAGATGGCTCCTTTCAGCTTTTTTATGCGGTTTCGATTGAATTTGCAGCCTGCAGTGAAAATTTTTCAACAGCCTGCTCACGCAGAACAACCTTTTGAACTTTCCCGCTTGCGGTCATGGGAAACTCATCCATGAACCAGTAATAGCGGGGGATTTTGAAAAATGCCACATTTTCCTTATAATACTGCCTGACCTCGTCCTCGGTGAGTGCTTCACCCTCCTTGACAATAATACAAGCACAGCTTTCCTCGCCATACTTTTTGCTCGGCACGCCGATAACCTGAACATCCTTAACCTTAGGGTGGTGATAAAGACATTCCTCAAGCTCCTTGGGGTAGATGTTCTCACCGCCCCTGATTATCATATCCTTGAGCCTGCCCGTAACCTTGAAATATCCATCCTCATCCATTACGGCAAGGTCACCGAAATGTAGCCAACCTTCCTTATCAATTGCAAGGGCGGTAGCCTCGGGCATTTTGTAATAGCCCTTCATTATATTATAGCCCCTTGCGCAGAATTCACCGACCTGACCGGGCGGCAGTTCCTTGCCTGTTGCAGGGTCCACGATTTTACATTCAACTCCCGGGAATGCCCGCCCGACAGTTGAGCAGCGGTGCTCTATGGTTTCATTAGTCGTTGTCATTGTGCAGCCAGGCGAGGATTCCGTCTGGCCGAAAACTATGACGATTTCGTTCATATTCATTTTGGTGCTGACATCCTGCATTGTTTTGACCGGGCAGGGTGAGCCTGCCATGATGCCCGTTCTCATCAAGCTGAAATCGTATGTATCGAAATCGGGATGCTCAAGCATGGCTATGAACATTGTTGGCACACCGTGGACGGCTGTGCATTTTTCGCTGATAAGAGCATCCATAACCTTTTTTGGGTTGAATATATCAATAGGCACAAAAGATGTTGCGTGAGTTATGCAGGCCATGAGCGCAAGCACCATGCCGAAGCAGTGGAAAAACGGCACGGTTATGCAGAGCCTGTCGTTATGAGTGAACTTCATACCGTCGCCAATTGTCATACCGTTGTTGAGAATATTGTAGTGAGTGAGCATAACGCCCTTGGGGAAACCCGTTGTCCCAGAGGTATATTGAATATTGACAACCTCGTCACAGGTGCAGGAATCCCTGATTACCGAATAATCCTCATAGGGCACCTTTTGAGCCAAAGAATAAAGCGCTTTCCAGTCAACCATGCCGGCAGGGCACATCTCCTCGCCAGCATAAATAATTGTTTTAAGATATGGGAGCGAGGGGCAGTCAAGCTTGCCGGGCTCGCTTGCGGCAAGCATCGGGCAGAGTTTATTAATAATTTCAATGTAGCTTGTGCCCTTATAGCCGTCAATAAGAACCAGTGCATTTGTGTCGGACTGGCGCAGCTGATATTCAAGCTCAAATATTTTATAGCTTGTGTTAACGGTAATGAGAACGCCGCCCATTTTTGCACTGCCGAAGAAGGTCAGCAGCCATGCAGGCACATTGGTAGCCCAGATAGAAATGTGGTCACCCTTATTAAGTCCCAGCGCAAGAAAACCTTTGGCTATTGTTTCACATTCCTCGTTAAATTCACTCCAGGTTCGTTTATAATCCCTGTCAGTGTAGGCTATCATATTGTCATCCGGGTATTTTTTAGCCATTAGTGCTATTTGTTCACCCAGAGTCAATTTGGAAAATTCCTGCATACAACCTGCCCTCCTTAAAATGTTAACACCTATTGTAACAAATCAGACTTTTGATAGCAAGTATATATTTTTCAACAACAAATTAAAATGTATTTAATGTAGAAATGCAGTTTATTAAATTTCAAACAGCGAATAAATTATCAATTTAGCATTTCAATTGACACTCGCAAAGCGTGAAGATATAATTAAAGCAAGTCAAAAACGGAGGAATAGTTTTGCCAATAAATAAAAATGATAATATTGAGATGGAAATAACAGCCTGCACCGCTCAGGGTGACGGAATTGGTCACCATGAAGGTATGACGGTTTTTGTGCCGCGAACAGCAGTTGGGGACGTGGCACAGGTTCACATTTTAAAGGTAAAGGGCAGCTACGCTTTCGGGAAGCTGATAAAGGTCAATAAACCCTCACCGCTTAGGGCTGAAATTGACTGCCCCGTATATTCAAGGTGCGGCGGGTGCTCCTTCAGGCATATAGATTATGAGCAGGAGTTAAAAATAAAGCAGACCGAAGTCGGCGAAATCATGAAGAGAATCGGCCATATTGACATTGAGCCAAAGCCCATAATCGGAGCGAAGAACCCGAAAAGGTACCGCAACAAGGCACAGTTTCCGCTTTCCATTGACGGGGGTAGACTGAATATGGGCTTTTATGCCCCTCACAGCCACAGAGTCATAGATTGCAGGGACTGCCTGCTCCAGCCCGAAGGCTTTTCGGATATCCTCGGCATTTTTGAAAAATGGATAGATGATTTTGAAATAAGCGTCTATGACGAGCAGGCTCACAGGGGGATTTTGAGGCATATCTATATCAGACAAGCAAGAGCCACGGGCGAAAAGCTTATATGTGCTGTAATAAATGGTGATACACTGCCCCATGCACAGGAGCTGATATCCGAACTGACAAAAACGGATAAAGATATAAAGAGTATTGTCATAAACATCAACAGGGCAAGAACGAATGTGATTCTGGGGGAAAAGTGCATAACCCTCTGGGGCAGTGACTATATTACCGACATTCTCTGTTCGCTCAAAGTTAGGGTATCGCCGCTCTCATTTTATCAGGTGAATTCGGAACAGGCACAGGCACTCTATGAAAAGGCAGCAGAATATGCCGCCCTCTCAGCGGAGGATATTCTTCTGGATGTATACTGCGGAGCGGGTACGATAGGGCTTTCGATGGCAAAAAGTGCGAAACAGGTCATAGGCATTGAGATTGTGTCCCAAGCCGTGGAGGACGCAAAAATAAATGCAGAAATTAATAAAATTAAAAACGCCCGCTTTATATGCGCTGACGCTGCTAGGGCAGCAGAGCAGCTCAAAAAAGAGGGCGTCAAGCCTAATGTAATTGTTGTTGACCCACCGAGGAAGGGCTGCTCTTCCGACCTGTTAAACACAATTGCCCGAATGAACCCCGCAAGGCTAGTTTATATTTCATGCAACCCCGCAACCCTCGCCCGTGACTGCGCAATACTTGACAAAAAGGGCTACAAGGTAAAAGCGCTTACCCCTGTAGATATGTTCCCCAGTACGGCCCACGTTGAGACGGTTGTTCAGTTGGTTAGAAAAAAGCCGGACACATATCTAG